>DASSNC010000105.1:0-28808 GCA_035688305.1 Rhodanobacteraceae bacterium | reverse complement strand
CGCCACATGAGGCATGTTCCGCGTCCTTGCAATACTGTGTTTACATACAGTCTATCGCTTAGCGGAAAGTTCTTTTACCCTCAGCCGAAATGCCTGCCGTTGCTAGACATTGCCAGCCAGTGCCCGTCACTCCCACTCGATTGTAAACAAGCACACAAAACCCTTTAGTGACAACAATTTGCAAGAACTATCAGGCTCAGTGCCATGAAAAATACCATGACCAGATCATGAGGTTGAACACGGCTTGCGCCGGCAGCGTTCACGCTCCTGGTCGGCGATCTCGCCCGGCTGCAATGCTAGCTCAGCATCGGTCATGCGCTCCAGCACGTCGCGTAGGCGGATGGTGCAAGGAATGGGCGGCAGCTCGAACTCATAGCCGCCGGCGATCATTTCGGCCGCAATCTCCTCGGTGATGAAAAACGGCTCGTCGTCTTGGTTCGGCTTCTTCATGCCCTTTCCTCCTGGCGCTCATCCTGGCCGACAGCGGCCAGGGCATCGGCTTCCGTCAATGCGTCCTCCACGAACGCGCCGTGCTGCTTCGCTTCGGCCTGGCTGACCTCGGCCCATATCCGTTTCACCTGGGCCGCACTGTACCCGGCCAGCTCGGCGGTCTTGTTGATGCTGTAGCCGGACTTGCGCAGCGCGACAACTTGGGCGCGGCGCTTCGGATCAGCACGGCGGCCCTTGTACCGCCCGGCCTGGCGGGCCAACTCAATGCCTTGGCGCTGGCGTTCGCGCCTGTCCTCGTAGTCGTCGCGGGCCATCTGCAAGGCCAGGCGAAAAAGCATGATCTGCACGGCTTCCAGCACGATCTTGGCGACGCCCTGGGCCTCGGCCGCCAGGTCGGATAGATCGACCACGCCAGGGACGGCCAGGCGTGCGCCTTTGGCCTGTATCGAGGCCACCAGGCGCTCGGCCTCGGGCAAAGGTAGGCGGCTGATGCGGTCGATCTTCTCGGCAATGACCACCTCGCCGGGCTGTAGGTCGCCGATCATGCGCAGCAGCTCAGGCCGGTCGGCGCGTGCGCCGGATGCCTTCTCACGGTAGATGCCGGCGACGTAGTAGCCGGCGGCCTTCGCGGCCGTAGTGATCGCCTCTTGGCGTTCCAAGTCCTGCGCGTCGGTGCTGACGCGCAGATAGACCCGCGCCACCATCGGCGCGGCTACTGGCTTCGTCCTGCGCATACTTGCGGGCTCCTTTGGGCATACTCAAATGCACCCATCTTAAACTGGCAGGCCAATTTATCACATATCGATCTAAATGCGCCTAGCTCATTTTTACAGCTTAAATGAGCTATTGAGCACACTCCATATTTCGACTATTATTGAAACATGGAAACGATAAATGCTGTAGCCGCCCTGGCGGCCATCGCTCAAGAATCGCGCCTCGCGGTGTTCCGGCTTCTCGTCCAGGCCGGCCCCGCCGGCATGGCCGCCGGAAAAATCAGCGAAGCGGCCGGCATCCCGCCGTCTTCGCTATCCTTCCACCTGAAAGAGCTGGCACACGCCGGCATGGTCACGTCGCGGCAAGAAGGCCGATTTGTGATCTACGAGGCGAACTTTTCGACGGCCACTAACCTGGTGGCCTTTCTCACGGAAAACTGCTGCGGCGGCCAGGTGTGCAACCTGTCTTGCACCACGGAAGCCGGGAAGGTGTTGGCATGAGACTTCGCCATCTTTCCGACCCCGATTCTTTGCCCGCTTTGGACAAATCCTTTGCCATCGAGCGCCCGGCGCTCGGGCTGGCACCCGACGCCCCGCCGGTGCGTATCCTGCTGCTGTATGGCTCGCTGCGCGCCCGCTCGTTCTCACGGCTGGCCGTCGAGGAAGCGGCCCGGCTGCTGCAATTCTTTGGCGCAGAAACACGCATCTTCGACCCGTCCGATTTGCCGTTGCCCGATCAAGTGCAAAGCGACGATCACCCGGCCGTCAAGGAGCTGCGCGCCCTGTCCGAGTGGTCAGAGGGACAAGTCTGGTGCAGCCCGGAACGCCACGGTCAGATTACCAGTGTCATGAAGGCGCAGATTGACCATCTGCCGCTTGAAATGGCCGGCATCCGGCCGACCCAAGGCCGCACCCTGGCCGTGATGCAGGTATCCGGCGGCTCGCAGAGCTTCAACGCCGTGAACACCTTGCGTCTGCTCGGCCGCTGGATGCGAATGTTCACCATTCCGAACCAGTCGAGTATCGCCAAAGCGTTCCAAGAGTTCGACGCGGCGGGCCGCATGAAGCCCTCGCCGTACTACGACCGAATAGCCGATGTGATGGAAGAACTGGTGCGCTTCACGGCGCTGGTACGGCCGCACCGTGAAGCACTGACAGACCGCTATTCCGAACGGAAAGCGGCCGGCCACGTCATCGACGAGGCCACCGATCTTTCATCCATCGCCATTGCTCCCCAGCCACTACCAGAAAGCGAAACATCATGACCGAAAGAATCTATAACGTCCTCATCCTCTGCACCGGCAATTCGGCGCGCAGCATCATGGCCGAAGCTCTCATCAACACGATGGGGCAAGGGCGCTTCCGCGCCTACAGCGCCGGCAGTCACCCAACCGGCAAGGTCAATCCCTTCGCCGTCGAAAAGGTGGAGTCGGTGAATTACCCGACCGAGAATCTGCGCAGCAAGAGCTGGGACGAGTACGCCACGCCCGACGCACCGAAGATGGACTTCATCATCACCGTCTGCGACAACGCCGCCGGCGAAATGTGTCCGGTGTGGCCTGGTCAGCCGATCTCGGCGCATTGGGGATTTGAAGACCCGGCCGCCGTCGAAGGCACTGACGCCGAGAAGCGCCGGGCCTTCGAACAAACCTTCCGGCACATGATGAACCGCGTCCGCCTGTTCGTGAATCTGCCTCTCAAAATGCTTGACCAGACGGCCATCAAGCGCGAGCTGGCGAACATCGGCAAGACCGAGCAGGAAGCATGAGCGCCGGCGCACAGGCCATCGCCGCGAAGCCGCGCCAGGCCCCGATGAGCGGCTTCGAGCGTTACCTGACGCTGTGGGTGGCCCTGTGCATCGTCGCCGGTGTTGCGCTCGGCCAGGGCCTTCCTGACGTGTTCCAGGCCATAGGCCGCATGGAAGTGGCCCAGGTCAATTTGCCGGTGGGCCTGCTGATTTGGGTAATGATCGTCCCGATGCTGGTCAAGATCGACTTCGGGGCGCTGCACCAGGTCAAAGAGCATTGGCGCGGCATCGGCGTCACGCTGTTCGTGAATTGGGCCGTCAAGCCATTCTCGATGGCCCTGCTGGGGTGGCTGTTCATCCGACAAGTGTTCGCTCCGTTCCTGCCGGCCGATCAACTGGACAGCTACATCGCGGGCTTGATCTTGCTGGCCGCCGCGCCCTGCACGGCAATGGTGTTCGTGTGGAGCCGCCTTACCAACGGCGACCCGCTTTTCACGCTCTCGCAAGTGGCTCTGAACGACGCCATCATGATCGTGGCCTTCGCGCCCATCGTCGGCCTGCTGCTGGGCATGTCCTCGATCTCGGTGCCTTGGGACACGCTGCTGATTTCGGTCGTGCTCTACATCATCGTGCCGGTGATCCTGGCGCAGCTCTTGCGGCGGCATCTGCTCAAGCAAGGACAGGCCGCCTTTGAACGGGCCATGCAGAAGATCGGGCCGTGGTCGATGGCCGCGCTGCTGCTGACGTTGGTTCTACTGTTCGCCTTCCAGGGCGAGGCCATCATCCGGCAGCCGTTAGTGATCGCCATGCTAGCCGTGCCGATCTTGATTCAAGTGTTCTTCAATTCCGGGTTAGCCTACTGGCTGAACAAGCGGGCGGGGGAAAAGCACTCTGTCGCCTGTCCTTCGGCCCTGATCGGTGCCAGCAACTTCTTCGAGCTGGCCGTGGCGGCCGCCATCAGCTTGTTCGGTCTGCACTCCGGCGCTGCATTGGCAACCGTGGTCGGCGTCCTGGTCGAAGTGCCGGTGATGCTGCTGGTCGTGCGCGTGGTGAATCGCTCGAAGAGCTGGTACGAACGAGGTTGAACATGAGTAGGAAAAAACTGAGGAAATGATTGCAGATTGCCGCGCCGGCCGCTTCCTGGCGCATTCGATCACTGACCTGGAACACCTAGTATCCATGCTTGCTGAGGTCGCCCGATGACAGACCCAAAGAACCTAGAGAACAGGCTGCATGAGAAGGCCGACCCGGCCCGCGCCGTTTCCACTGGTCGGGTGCGCTACACACTGGCCGAACTACTGGCCGACGCGGAAGCATCCGGGGCTTACCCGCTGCCGCCGGAGGAACGCGAATGGATGGATGCGCCGTCTGTGGGTCGGGAATGGCCAAACAGTGAAGATTGAAAAAGGCGGCCAGTTCGAGTGGCCGCCCTTTCGTCATTAGCTGCACGCTTGGCGCAAGGCGTTCATTGCTTCTTGAAAATCAGCCTGTGTCGCCCGGCCCGTTTCAGCTTGGTAGTACACCACCATAAAAGCATTAGCGACGGCTTCGGCCAATGGCCCAAGGCTCCGCGCTTCCGCTTGGTTGATGTACTCCAAAGAAGAAAGAATAGCCGCTGCTTGATGCACTGCTTGCCCTGGTTCGATAATATGTTGTGTTGTCATAATTCACCTCTCCAGTAGGTGTTGATTGAAAGTGCCGGGCTGGTTGTGGCCAGCCCGGTGCGCCTACAGGTACAGCCCCGCCGCCTCCGCGAATGCTGACCGCTCATTCCTGCCGCCATTAACCTCAATACTTATCGGCTTAGTTTCGCTCTCTCTCATAGGGTCTGGCCGTGATACAAAAGCGGCTGTTTCTGTCTCTGCATCGACCTCGGTCGATTGATCACCCAGCGGCGAAATAAATACCTGGCTGACTTCTTCCCTTGGCGCTTCATCCAGGGCCGCCAATGCGGCCATGTATGTTGATGTCGTCATCGTGCTAACTCCTGACTTCGTTACTATCTGGGCCAGAATCGGCGCCCAAGCTATTGCCCTCGAACTGGCCAGATTGGCTTGCTTCTTTCGGCTCCATGCTTTCGCGTATCGAAGCAGCCAGTTTTCCGCCTGTGGTTTCGCTCACTCGCTCCTGGAATCCCTGCTTCACTTGAGAGCCGACACCCTTGGCTAACTCGGAGGCCGTGCCTGTGGCCAGCTTCGCGGCCTTGGCAAAGCCGCCACCGCTTGAGCTACTGCCGCTGTCACCAAAGCCAGCCGCTTGGGCGAATGGGCTACTGCCAGCAGTACCCGCTTCACCACCACCGTTTCCGCCACTGCTGACAACTGACCCCATGCTGGACATGTCACCGCCGGTTTCCATACTCGCTGATGCTTTCTGAAAAGCCGCTTGGAGTGCACTTGCACCTCCGGCTGCACCGGCTGCGGCACCCATAACCGCTTTACCTGCCAGGGCAGCGCCGCCAGTTGCCATACTGGCCGCCGTCACCGCCGCCCCAACTGCCGCACCCGCACCGAAGTTTCCAATTCCACCGGCTGCGCCAATACCACCACCAGACACAAGACCAGAAATCATCGGCGGAACTTTGTTGACCAAGAAAAGCAAGATGACCGATATAACCAACATCACGGCCAGTTCCTGGGATGCCATGTTCTCGCTGATTTGCGTGTAGTAGTGATTGATGAACTCTTTGCCAATCGCAACCAGAAGCACCATTGCCATAAGCTGTGCGGCCAGGCCCAGCACGGTCTTGTAGTAATTGATCGCCATGTCGGAAGTCCAACGACTTCCACCAAAGCCAAGGAAGAACACACCGGCATACAACAGAATCCAGGCTGATGCGAGCAACAGCAACAGGTTGACCGCAATCAACGCCAGGACAAACAAAACAGCCAGGGCCATTAGCTCCATGACCAGAGCAGTTGCCATCTGCCGCCATCCCAGCTCCGAGGTGGCCTGTACTGTGCGGTTGTATAACTCGAAACCAAGATCAAGGATGCTGGAGGGCCCAAGATTGCTATTGGAAAGTCCCCCCGCCTGCGCGCCCAGAGTTTGCAATGACTGAACAATCGTACCGGCGATATTCATGCCCTGGTTCGCATTCGTCAGCAACCACCAGAAAAAGCCGGTGAAGATCGTGAAGCGAACGAACTCCGCGAAGAACTCGCCAATGTCGGCCTTGCGCAAAGCCATCATGCCGAATGTCCAGACCATCGAAATCACAACCAGCGTCCAGAACAAACGCGATGCAGCGGACTCAATAGCTGGCCCCCATGTTGCGGCAGCATCATGAAAACGCTTGAGCACATCATTCATAACACCGCTGCTACTTAGCTCCTGCGCCATTGCAGGTTCAGCCAGCACCATTGTGGCGACCATCATCAAGCCACCTAGAGCAATTTTCTTTCTCATGGCGACCACCTCAATAATCATCTTTAGGGCTGGGCTTGAACTCCCACTGACGCATCTGCTTGGCCTTCTGGAATGCTCTGCATTCCTCGGTAAAGGCCTCTCGGTTCGCTTCGCTGCGCATTTCATTCAGTGCTGCCTGGAACGCATCGGGGGCACACGTCGCCGCATTTGGTTCGGGCATCCTTTCCTGTTCACATCCAGCCAACAACAGCAACGTAGCCGCGGTAGTAAAAAAGATTTTTTTCATCTCACCGCCTCCCTAGTAGTTGTCTGCCGGACTCGGGCGAAACGTCCAGGTACGCATTTGCTCGGCCCTGGCATCACCTCGCGCCTCGGCATCGAGTTCTGCTGCAATCCGGGCTGCCTCCGCGTTGTGTTGGGCGGTCAACATGGTGCGAATCTGCAAGAGCTGATTGGCCTGCTGGCTGGCGAGCTGGTTGGCGTAGCCGATGGCCTGTAGCTGGCCAGTTGCACCCTGGGCCGCGCCTTGCAGCCGCTCCAGGGTACGGGCGTCATCCTTCAAAGCCTTTTGCTGGTCGGCAACGGTCTGGAACAGGGCATCGTTGGCCTTCTTTTGCGACTCTGACGCCAGGCGGCGGTTCTCTTCCATCGCTGCCTTTTCGGCCGGCGTGCATCCGCCGCTGCCGTTGAAGCATGGCGAGCTGCGGTAATAGGCCACGTCCTGAAACTTGGCCAGGTAACGATCCAGGCTGCCTAGCTGGTTCTCGTAATAGGCCAGCGTGTTTTGCGCGGCAATCAGCCGGTTGATCGTAGTCTGCGCCTGATCCCAGATATACGCGGCTGGGGCCATCGTGTTCTGGAGCTGATTTTCGTACTGCTGCAACTGGGTCTGGTACTGCTCAATCTGCTTGAGCGTCTGCGCCACCGACTCGATGGCCGTCATGATGTTCTGGGCCAGGTTGCCGCCGTCGATGACGGGGATACCAGCTTGCACAGGGGCGGTGGTAGTGGTGATAAAGCCGGTTGCGAGTGCAACGGCTAGAGCGGTTTTTTTAGCCGCTAAAATTTTGGACTTCATGGTCGTACTCCGTCGATGAAAAGAAGGCATTGCCTTGACCAAGCGTTGTGCTTGTTCTCGGCAACGTTTCATCGAAGAGCTACGCCACTAGCTGATCGGTATTGCCCTTGGCGCTGAGGCCCGGACTTACAAACGTAAAACTACTCTGTTTTTTTATCGCTTTCGGACAAGCCAACTTCCCGGCCAATCTCTTCAAGCTCTAGCGGCTGTACTGCCGCCGTCAGTATTTCGCGTATTTCCGCGTCGGTGCTCCTATCGTTGAGCGCTGCTCGAACTTTCAACGCACGGTGCACCTCGGCGGGTAAATTCCTGATAAGCACATTTGCCATATCAATACCCTTTTGGTGTACCCGACAACCATGCTATCAAAGATATTAAAAATAGCAAGACCTATACTCTTGCAACCGGCGGTAGCCGATCAGCCCCGCAGGGCAGGATTCCCGTTGAGTGCCCCCGGCGCGAATAAGGGACAGTGAAGATAGATAACCGGCTTGCCGGTTAGCTAACTTCACCCATCCTGCCCGCATTTCACCCACTATTGAAAATCTAGCGCATATCGAACGTAAAGCGTTTTATCGTCAAACAAACACCGATTCTTGGCAACATAACCGTAATCGTCACCAAATCGGCCTGCAATCGACATAGTCGCTTCAAAATCGCTGCTCAATCGGCTTTAAATCGGAACCTAAAATGCCAACAATCGACACAAACCATTCGCCCCGATGGGGCGAGTTGGACGCCAAAAAAGAAGGGCATAACCCGCCCCTCAAGTGTCAATGAACACAAGAAATTTGCCTCCCCTCCCGTCATACCACTAAGGCGACGTATTGATACTTGAGGGGCAACCTTTCCTGATGTTGACACCTTCACGCAGGTTACTGGTTATGGGCGTCCAACACACACGGCTCATTCCTGCTTGGTAATAATAAGAATAATAATCTTCTTATTATTCTTACCGAACGAATGGGCACTGCTTAGCCATTTCACGTTTCGAGCCAAGGTTTCAGTACAGATAACTACAAGTGCACACAGCGGCCCTCCAGCACCGTTAGACGCAGATTCTGCTTCAGCTCATGGAATAAGGGACTCCGGGTTGTTTTCCCCTCTCACAAGGCGTTTCAGCGGCCACTGAAGCCGCCTTCTCTTCTTGGCGTTAAACCATCGGCCTATGGCCGATTGATAAAGCCCGCCAGGGCTTTATTGGCAAGGTCAGAACGCGCCCTCAAGGCGCGAGCTGCACCGCGCATGATGGATTATCTTTAGATAATCTTGGATGGATTTCCCAAACTGCCCGCAAAGCAGCGCACCGTCTGGGTTTTCCAAATTGGGACGGGGAACGTTACGACGGCAGAAGGGGAGCGTTACGACGGTAACAAGGGAACGTTACGACGGTAAACGGGTGCAGTTGCCGTGGGGCCAGGCCTCTTGATCTCCCATTTTCCCTTGGCGTATTCGTTCACTACCCAACCCACGGCGGCAAGTTCGGCCAGTGCCTTCCGGGCAGTCTGACGGCGTTTTTTCATAGCTTCGGCATTGGCTTCATCTGGCCAGACATAGCCGCAAAGCGTGTCCAGTTCCACGCGCCCGGATTTGCCGGGGTCGATCCAGCCGCATAGCCGTTGGTGCATCAGCCGTGCCGGATCAGTCTGTAGCACCCGCACTTCCGCCATGTCGATACGGGCATATGGACGATGCCCCAGGATCGCTTCGGCAATACGCGGATTCAGGGCAACCCATAGCCTGCCGTCCGTCTCGTCAAAAGCATGACTCATCAGGTGGAACGCGGCTTGCCGCCGTCCCTTCGTCACAAGGATGGTGACGTTCGACATGCGCAGCAGGCTGGCTTTGAGCGCCTTGATGTTGTCGCCGCTATCCGTCATGCCCGTTTCTGAGAGCAGTTTGGTCAGGCTCTCACGAACCACCAAGCCGTCTTGCTCAATGGCTTCGAAACGGGGTTCAAGGAATAGCCGTAGCTGTCGCCCCGTCTCACTGGTCGGTTCCGGGGTTAGCAAGATGCCGTTCGGGCCGCCAAGGGCCACGATGCCTTGCAAAAGACGCATATCATCGGCCCCGAGAGGTTCGAATCCGACGAAACGCATGGATTCGTCCTCGCCAAAGGTGTAGGTCACGTCCAGCTTGCAGCGTTTGCGATCGCCACGCTTGAGGCTGCGGAACAGGCCAGGTGCCAAACAGTGCGCGGGATCATGTCGGACGTGGGTCAGGTCATGCTTAGGCTTCTTCACGCTGTCTCCTTTTCACCTTGCACTGCCGCTCCAGTACAGCAGGCTTCAACACGCCGCCGTCGTGCCGTCTAAACCAGAGTTCTTGAAAAGGTGCGCCATAGTTGGCCTTGCTGACGCCAAAGCGGACAAAATACCCACGCTGACAATCATCGACCCCCAGTATCTCGGCCTCGCCTTGCGTCATGCCGGATAGGTACGATTGCCAACGGATGTTATCAACCAGTACGGACGATCCACGACTGGCCTGCTGTTGATCGCCCGACCCCATCATGGCTGCGCTTTTACTCGCGTGGTGCAGAAACACAATGGAGCAGCCTGTATCAGCGGCTATGGCCTCCATGTGCCCAACAACCTGCGCCATCGGCCCGCTAGCGTTCTCCTCCTCAATGTGGAAGCGCCGCAAAGTGTCCAAGATCATCAAGCGACGACCTTCAGCGGCTCGTTTGAGAGCATCGAACCAGCTAGCAGCCATGATGTTTGGGCATTTACCGATCAAGGGTTCAATGAGCAAACCATCAGCCACGGCTTGCCGTTCCGCTGCGCTGAGGTGTGCCCCAAGGGCGTGCAGACGATGGTGAATAGCGGCCGGTGGATCTTCAGCAGGCAGATAGACCACTTGCCCGGTGGGAAACTCGCCTATTTCAAGTAAATCAGGCCCGCCTGCAATCTGTGCAGCCAATTGAAGGGCCAACATGGATTTACCAGCCCCACCAGGCGACACAAGAGCACCAACAGTGCCAGCAACCATATTAGGCAGAACATAATCAATGGGTGGCGGCAATTCCGTGAAAGCCGCCATAAGATCAAGAGCCATATAACTAGCCCTCTATAGGGCCAGGTCGCGCAGCTTGATCACCCGATGATTTACGTGCCTCAATCCACTCTTCGACCTCTGACAAATCCCAGGCGACATTTCTACTGGTTAACGCGATACGGCGTGGAAAATCCCCTCGCTGCTCCAGGTTATAAATTGTTCGTGTCGAAAGCGGGATCATCTCCAGGAGCTTCTTCCTGTTGATGAGGGTCTTTATATTTTGCATGGGTCAATACCTCTCAAATGAATAGTTGCTATTCATCGAGTAGCTGCGCGAAGCAGCTAATCGGTAATTGACCTGCCCGATGCCAATGGCGGCCTTATTTATAAATTCACGGCATCAACTTCAATGCTATCAAAGATAGCAAAAACATCAACCCTTACTGCCTCCCGAAGTCCACTCATCAATCATATCGGCCCAATCCTGCAACATCGCCGCCCGCTGCTCGCGGTACTCAGCCTTGTTGTAGACAGCCCTCACGCCCTTCTGCTCGTGCGCCAGGCACTTCTCGATCCAGTCGGTGTTGTAGCCGGCCTCATGCAACAGCGTGCTGGCTGTGCGCCGCAAATCATGCGGTCCGAACTTGGTAAGTGACTTCCCATCTTTCTGCGCCGCCTTGTAAGTCAGCGTCAGCACCTGGTTAAGTGTGGCAGCGCTCATCGGCGCATCCGAGTCGTACCGTGATGGCAAAACGAAGTCGGAACCACCGGCAAAGGTTTTCATGGCAATGAAAATATCCAGAGCCTGCTGGGACAGAAATACCAGGTGCGGGTTACGGCGTTTCATCCGCTCCTTTGGAATCGTCCACAACGCTTCGCTGAAATTGATCTCGCTCCAGGTCGCATTGGTCAGCTCGCTCTTGCGCACCATCGTCAGCAATAACAGCTTGGCCGCCGCACGGTTTGTTGGGCTTGTGCCCACTCGCTCCATGTACTGGTACATCAGCCCAATTTCTTCTGGCGTCAACGCTCGGTCACGTGGCTCGAATCGAGCGATGCTTGTTGGGCGCACCAGTTCTGCCGGGTTTTCGACCTTCTGCCCACGCTCGATGGCCCAGCGAAATACCTGCAACACGATTTCACGCACATGAACGGCGGTGGCCGGTGCGCCTCGCTCAACAATGGCATCAGCCAGCGCCCGCAAGTCTTCGTGGGTGATCTCCACCAGCTTCTGATTGCTGAATTTCGGCTTCAGCTCACGCTCATAAACCGAGCGGCGCATATCGCGGGTGGAGTCGGCCATCTGGTAGCCACGCAGCCACTTCTCCGCCCAGGCACCGAACGTCTCTGCATCTTTCACCCGCGCCTTGTCTCGGGCTTTCTCCTTGGCCGGCGACTTGCCCGCCGCAACCATCTTCTTGGCGTCACCCAACAGCTCGCGGGCTTCGGCCAGGGTGATGCCACCGACACCATAACGCCCAAAGGTGATGGTCTCCTGCCGACCGTTGATTGAGTAGTTGTAACGGAACGAGATGGAGCCGGCTGGAGTCACTGCCACATAGAGACCTTCCCGGTCATTCACTTTGTAGAGTTTGTCCCTGGGCTTGAGATTGCGCAGCTTGGTATCGGTCAGCATGTACCTTGTCCTTCTTCGTCTCCGATACCATGCTGAAAAAATCTCGAATTTATCGTATTTTTTCTTACGAAACAGTAACTTATAGAATATTAATACCATGAACACACAAAAGAACGCAGCATGGTATCGGCATCAATCATGGCATCGCCAAACCATAATACCAGCTTTAATGCCATGCTCAAACGGTGCTTGGCGCTTCCTCCCGTTGCCAGATCGTGCCAAACACAAACAAAAAAAAGCCCGCAATTACGCGGGCTTAGCGGCATTTCATGCCATCAGGTGCCTGGCTGTGCCAGACGCGGAATCATTCCCACTCGATCGTCGCGGGCGGTTTGCCGCTGATGTCGTAAACAACACGAGAGATGCCGTGTAATTCATTGATTATACGGTTAGATACACGGCCCAAGAAGTCGTACGGCAGGTGTGCCCAGTGCGCGGTCATGAAGTCGACCGTCTCGACGGCGCGCAGCGCGACCACCCATTCGTAGGCGCGCCCGTCGCCCACCACGCCCACCGACTTCACCGGCAGGAACACGGCGAATGCCTGGCTGACCTTGTCGTACAGGTCGGCGTTGCGCAATTCCTCGATGAAAATGTGGTCGGCCTGTTTCAGGATCTCGGCAAATTCGCGCTTGACCTCGCCGAGGATGCGCACGCCGAGGCCTGGCCCGGGGAACGGATGCCGGTACACCATCTCGCGCGGCAGGCCGAGTTCCACGCCGATGCGGCGCACTTCGTCCTTGAACAGCTCGCGCAGCGGTTCGAGCAACTTCAGGTTCATCTTCTCGGGCAGGCCACCGACGTTGTGGTGGCTCTTGATCACATGCGCCTTGCCGGTCTTGCCGCCGGCCGATTCAATCACGTCCGGGTAGATCGTGCCCTGTGCCAGCCACTTCACGGCTTCTAGCTTTTGCGCTTCCTCATCGAACACTTCGACAAACAACTTGCCGATGACCTTGCGCTTGGCTTCCGGATCGGCGACGCCAGCGAGTGCGGTGAAGAAACGCTCGGCCGCATCGACGCGGATCACCTTGACGCCCATGTTGCGCGCCATGGTGTCCATCACCTGCTCGCCCTCGCCCGCGCGCAGCAAGCCGGTGTCGACGAACACGCAGGTCAACTGCGCGCCGATGGCCTTGTCCAGCAACGCGGCGACCACCGAGGAATCGACGCCGCCGGAAAGACCCAGCAAAACCTTGTCGTCGCCGACCATGTCGCGTGTTTGTGCGACCGCGTCGTTGATGATCCGCGCCGGCGTCCACAACGTTGCGCAGTGGCTGATGTCGACCACGAAGCGCTTGAGGATCGCCATGCCGTGTTCGGTGTGGGTGACCTCGGGATGGAACTGCAGTCCATACCAACGCCGCGATTCGTTCGCCATCGCGGCGACCCGCACTGATTCCGTGGATGCCGCCAGTGCGAAATCCGGCGGCAACTCGGTGACGCGATCGCCGTGCGACATCCACACGTCCTGGACACCCGCGAGCCGATCGAAGAGCTTGCACGGCAAGGTCACGATCGACGCGTGTCCAAACTCGCGTGCGTGGTCACCTTCGACCTTGCCGCCGAGTTGCATGGCCATCGTCTGCATGCCGTAGCAGATGCCGAGCACGGGCACGCCCAGCTCGAACACATCCTTCGGCGCGCGCGGCGAATCGGCTTCGACGGTCGATTCCGGGCCGCCCGACAGGATCACGCCCTTCGGCTTGAATTTCCAGATCTCGGCGGGATCGTGGTCCCAGGCCCAGATCTCGCAATACACCCCGATCTCGCGCACGCGGCGTGCAATCAGCTGCGTGTACTGCGAACCGAAATCGAGGATGAGGATTTTGTCGCTGTGGATGTTGGGCATAGGGACCGGGAACAAGGGACTGGGGACTCGGGACTCGGTTCCCTGCCACCGTTGAATACGCCGGCGATCAATGGCCGGCAGTCATGATCCGAATACTGCTTCTGCTCTTGCGAGTCCCGAGTCCCGCCTTTGATCCAGCCTTAATCCAGCCGGTAGTTCGGTGCTTCCTTGATGATCTGCACATCATGCACGTGCGCCTCGCGGGTGCCCGCGGAGGTGACGCGCACGAATTGCGGCTTGCTGCGCATCTCCTCGATGTTGCCGCAACCGCAGTAGCCCATCGACGCACGCAAACCGCCGATCAACTGGTGCACGATTGCGCGCAACGGACCGCGGTACGGCACCCTGCCCTCGATGCCTTCCGGTACCAGCTTGTCGGCTGCGGCCTGTTCCTGGAAGTAGCGGTCGGATGAACCGCTCTGCATCGCGCCCAGCGAACCCATGCCCCGATAGCTCTTGTAGGAACGGCCCTGGTAGAGCTCGATCTCGCCCGGGGCCTCTTCGGTTCCGGCGAACATCGAACCAAGCATTACGCAGGATGCGCCGGCGACGATGGCCTTGGCGACATCGCCCGAGTAACGCACACCGCCATCGGCGATCACGGGGATGCTGTCCTGCATGGCCTCGGCCACCATCGAGATCGCGGTGATCTGCGGCACACCCACGCCCGCGACGATGCGGGTCGTGCAGATTGAGCCAGGACCCACGCCGACCTTGACGGCGTTCACGCCGGCATCGCGCAAGGCGCGCGCTGCGTCGGCGGTGACGATGTTGCCCGCGATCATCTGCAGGTCGGGATAGCGCTTGCGGATCCACGCCACGCGATCAATCACGCCTTGGGAATGGCCATGCGCGGTATCAACCACGATCACGTCGACGCCCGCCTCGGCCAGCGCCGCGACGCGTTGTTCGGTGTCGCCGCCGACGCCGACCGCCGCGCCGACCCGCAGGCGCTCGTGCGCGTCCTTGGCGGAGTTCGGATTGTCGTGGGCCTTCTGGATGTCCTTGACGGTGATCAGGCCGCGCAACTCGAAGTCGTCATTGACCACCAGCACCTTTTCGATGCGGTGCTTGTGCAACAGGCCGATGATTTCGTCCTCGGCTGCGCCTTCCTTCACCGTGACCAGCTTTTCCTTGCGGGTCATGATGTTCTTGACCGGATCAGTCGGCGTCCGCTCGAAGCGCAGGTCGCGGCTGGTGACGATGCCGACCAGCTTGTTGCCATCTTCCACCACCGGCACGCCGGAGATGTTGTGCGATCGGGTGATGTGCATGACCTCGGCGATCGAGGTGTGCGGGTTCACCGTGAGTGGATCGCGGATCACGCCGGCCTCGAACTTCTTGACGAGGCGCACTTCCGCGGCCTGGCGCTCGACGGTCATGTTCTTGTGGATGATGCCGATGCCACCACACTGCGCCATGGTGATGGCGAGGCGCGCCTCGGTCACGGTGTCCATGGCCGATGACATCAAGGGAATGTTGAGGCGGATCGCGGAAGTCAGGCTGGTCGAGGTATCGACGTCGCGCGGCACGACATCGGAATGGGCAGGAACCAGATAGACGTCGTCGTAGGTCAGGGCCTCGGCGAGGATGCGCATTGATAGGAGTCCGGCAATGCAATGCGCAATTATACGGGAACCTGCCCCGCCCCGAAACATCCGCCGGGGTGCCGGCGAGGCTTGAATGCCGTGCAGGTTGCCTCCAGAGTGTGTGAACCCCATCGCACAGTCGGGATTTTCCATGCCGCGCAATGAACTCGTCCTGGTCACCGGTGCTTCCAGCGGCATTGGCCGCGAATTGGCGCGATGCTTTGCGGCAGACGGTTGCGCGTTGGTCCTGAGCGCCCGCAGGCGCGCCGAGCTGGACGAACTCGCCACCGAACTGCGCGCCAAACACGCCAGCGAGGTTGCCGTCATCACGGCAGACCTGGCCGCGCCCGATGGCGTGCAAGCGCTGCTGGCCGGGTTGCAGGAAAGGAATCTGTCCCCGGACGTGCTGGTCAACAACGCCGGTTTCGGCGCGCGCGGTGAATTCACCGGGATGTCGGCCGATCGCATTGGCGCGATGCTGGCCGTGAACGTTGATGCCCTGACCATGCTTGCGCGTGCACTGCTGCCGGCGATGCGCGAGCGCAAGCGTGGCGGTTTGTTGAATGTGGCCTCGACCGCGGCCTTCCAGCCGGGCCCGTACATGGCGACGTATTACGCCAGCAAAGCCTACGTGTTGTCCTTGAGCGAAGCGTTGTACGTGGAATGCAAACCCGACAACGTCACCGTGACCTGCCTGTGCCCAGGTGCGACCGCGACGGGCTTTGCCGCCGAAGCCGACATGACCGGCAGCCTGTTGTTCCGGCTTGGTGCCATGGACGCCGTCAGCGTGGCGCGGGCCGCGCATCGCGGATTCCGGCGTGGCCGCGCAATCGTCGTGACGGGGTGGCGCAACAAGCTGGGCGCGCAGTCGGTACGCGTCTCGCCGCGTGCGGTGGTACGGAAACTGGTGGCGAAGTTGCAGCGCTAGGCGCGTGGTCGGCAGAAATCTTCCGGGCTGCAAAGGCGCCTGCGCGGTCCATATTTCCGCCGATTCTTGACCCGTAGAACCACTATGGGCCTGCGAATCGTCGAAAATCTGTCCTCACGCAGTCACTTTTTCGCCTCGAAAGTTTCTACCGCCCACGCTAGCTGTCCAGCGCCTGCGCAGCTTCCAGGGTATTTTCCATCAGCGTCGCGACCGTCATGGGCCCGACGCCGCCCGGTACCGGCGTGATCCACGATGCACGCTTGGCGGCTTCGTTGAACTCGACATCACCGACCAGGTGACCATCCTGCATGCGGTTGATGCCGACGTCGATCACCACGGCGCCGGGTTTGATCCATTCGCCCTTGACCAGGCCGGGTATGCCGGCCGCCGCGATCACGATGTCGCCGCGGGCCACGTAGTCCCCCAACCCTTGCGTGAACTTGTGGCAACACGTGGTGGTGCATCCGGCAATCAGGAGTTCCAATGCCAGCGGCCGTCCAACGTGATTGGACACCCCCACCACCACGGCGTGCTGCCCACGCACCGGACGGTCGGTGTGTCCAAGCAGGGTCATCACGCCCTTGGGTGTGCACGGGCGCAGGCCAAAACGGCGCAATGCCAGCTGGCCCATGTTGATTGCACTGAAACCATCGACGTCCTTGCGCGGGTCGATGTGGTCGATCAGCGCGATGGCGTCGATGTGTGGCGGCAACGGCAGCTGAACCAGGATGCCGTGCACCGTGGGATCGGCATTCAGCTTGTCGACCAGGGCGAACAGGTCGGCTTCGCCGGTGTCTGCCGGCAGGTCGAAATCGAACGAGCGAAAACCGATCTGCTTGCAGGCCTTGCGCTTGTTGCGCACGTACACCGCGGAGGCCGGATCGGCGCCTACCAGAACCACCGCGAGGCCGGGTGCAGCGCGGCCCGTGTCAAGGCGTGCAGCGACGCCGGCGGCGATGCGATCGAGAACCTCGCCTGCAACCTTGCGTCCATCAAGAATACGTGCCGTCATGCGCTTTGCAGGCCACCCAAAACACCATTATCCCGGCCGTCTGGCGTGGACACAATGGCGAGGCTGACCAAGCGTCAAATGTAAAGCCATGCCGCGCGTGCGGTGCATCGCGCTTCGGTGTTCGCGAGTGGCCGAGGCTGGCCCATTCGTTACCCGCGTCACAGCCACTTGCCTGCATCCGCGATAGCGTATCGCTCCACCGCGCTGTCAGCCGTCTCGGCCTTCCAGGGCAACCCACTTTCCATTCGGAACCGCCATGATCGAAGCTTTCGAACTTCAGGCCGCTGCATTCAGGCGGCTGTTGCAACACCTGAACGAAGAGCGCACGGACGTGCAGAACATCGACCTGATGAAGCTGGCCGGCTTCTGCCGCAACTGCCTCGCCGACTGGTATCGCGAAGCCGCTGCCGAGCGCGGTCTCAAGCTCACGAAGGACGAAGCGCGCGAAGCGATCTACGGCATGCCCGGCGATGAATGGAAGGCGAAGTACCAGAAGGCGAGCGCACCAAAACAGCGGGTCGCCGTCGCCGCAGCAAGCAAACGCCGCGCCAGCTGAGGTATCAATCGCGCTGCGGTTGGGCGCTCAACCGCCGGCGCAAAAGGCGGCGTAATCGATGTAACCGGGAAACGGCTTGCCCACGGCACAAACCGGGCACGCAGGATCGGGTGCGAGCCGGACTTCGTGGAAGCGCATCGCCAGCGCATCGAACATCAGTACGCGGCCGACCAGCGGCTCACCGATGCCGAGGATCAGCTTGAGTACTTCGGTAGCCTGCAGCATGCCGATCACGCCGGGCAACACGCCCAATACGCCCGCCTCGGAACAGTTTGGCGCGTCCGCCGCGGCAGGCGGCTGCGGGAACAGGCAGCGGTAGCACGGCGCGGTGCCGCGTTGACGGCCCGCGTCGAACACGCTCACCTGCCCCTGGAATCGTTGCACGGCGCCGTACACCAGCGGCTTGCCCAGTTTCACGCAGGCGTCGTTGAGGAGATAGCGCACTGGAAAGTTGTCGGCGCCGTCCAGCACCACGTCGGCGCCGTCCAGCAGCGCTTCCACGTTGGCGGACGTTACGCGCGCCGGTAATCCCTCCAGTTTCACGCGCGGGTTCAGCGCATGCAGGGCATGCGCGGCGGAATCGAGCTTGGACACGCCGATGCGGTCATCGGTGTGCAGGATCTGTCGCTGCAGGTTGCTGCGCTCGACCACGTCGTCGTCGGCGATCACCAGCGTGCCGACACCCGCCGCCGCGAGGTAGAACGCGGCGGGCGAACCCAGGCCGCCGGCGCCAAGCATCACCACGCGCGCTTGCTCGAGCTTGCGCTGCCCCGCTTCGCCGATTTCCGGCAAGCGCAAGTGGCGTGAATAGCGGTCGTAGAAATCCTCGTCGCCACCGGGCTTGCTGACCGGCAGGCCGTCGTCGATCCAGCGCGCGGTGCCGCCGGCCACGTTGACGACATTTTCGTAGCCGAGCTGTTGCAGCGCCTGTGCCGCCCGCAACGAACGCGAGCCGTGCGCGCAGATGGCCAGGATCTCGCGCGATTGATCGGGTTCGATGCTGGCGATGCGTTGCGCGACTTCGGCGAGCGGCAAGGCAACCGCGCCCGCGGCCATGCCGGTGGCGTGTTCGTACGCTTCGCGTACGTCGATCAACAGCGCACCCACATGCTGGCGTTCCAGCGCTTCGCTTGGCGATACTTCGCGAATGGTCATGCGCGCATTATCCAGCAAAATCCATTCGACACGGATAAAAGCGGATCAATGCTGATGATGCTTGTGGTACCTGACTATCCGTGTTGATACGTGGCAACGGTTGTGGTGCAGCGTTCGACCGTCAGACACCAGACGCGCATGTGCCTGCACGAAGCTGCGCGGATTTGGATTGGCTCTATCTGCGGCTATCCGCTTTTATCCGTGTCGACAGCTTGGGTTTCATGGCCAAAGCGTGACGACGTCGCCCTCGGCGAAGTCGTGCGCACCCTCGGGCAACAACGCCAAGGCATCGCACTCCGCGAGGCCGCGCAACATCCCCGAACCTTGCTTGGCATGCACACTGGCCCACTGCACACCCGCGCTGTCGGTGTGGAGGCTGCAGCGGGCCAATTCCGCACGCGCATGCTGTTTGTGCAGCGGCGCGGACAGGCGTGCACGGCCGGGCGCGGTGGTTGTGGATACGCCCAGCATCGCGTTCATGGCAAAGCGTGCGAACACACGGAACGTCACCGCCGACGCCACCGGATTGCCGGCCAGCCCAAGGCAAAGGCAGGCGCCGATCTGTCCGAACAGGGTCGGCATCCCCGGTTTTAAACGCACCTTGTGGAAGTGCACTTCGCCGATGGCCTGCATGACGTTTGGCAGATGGTCGGCCTCACCGGCCGATACCCCGCCACTGGTGACAATGAGATCGGCATCGACCGCGGCTTCGAGCAGCGCAGCACGCAACGCATCGGGATCATCGCGGACGCAGCGTTGCGCGATGACGTCGGCGTCGGCTTCACGTGCCAGCGCCGCCAACATCACCGCGTTGGATTCGTGGATCTGGCCGAAGCCGAGCGCTTGCCCCGGCGGTACCAATTCATTGCCGGTTGCCATGACCACGATCCGTGGCCGCCGCCGCACCGAAACGCGGGCGATGCCCAGCGCCGCAAGCACCGCGAGTTGCGAGGCTTGCAGCGGCGTTCCGGCTGCAAATGCGAGATCGCCTTCCGCGAAGTCTTCGCCTGCCGCGCGCACGTGCTGGCCGTGGCGCGCACCTGCGCTTACCGCGACACGTTGACCGTCGACGCGTACGTTTTCCTTGATGACCACCGTGTCGGCGCCCGCTGGCATGGGCGCGCCGGTGGTGATGCGCACGCACTGCCCTGTCCCGACTTCGGGCGCGGAGCCGGCGCCGGCAAACACCTCCCCGACCAGATCAAAATTCCGTTCGCCTGCGGCAGGCAGGTCGGCTCCACGCAAGGCAAAGCCATCCATCGCAGAATTGACAAACGGAGGCAATGCGTGCGGCGCATGCACATCCTCCGCCAGCACCCGGCGATGTGCATGGCCGAGGTCAACCGGTTCGGCGGCAAGTCGGTGTTGCGCCGCGCGTCGCGCCACGATTTCCAGTGCTTGTTCCAGGCCGATGCGGGTCGGGTAAACCGGATCACTCATGGCTGGTTTCGTATTCGCGGAAATCCTTCAATGCGTTGAGGTTGCGGAACGCATCGGTCTGGTCGCGAAAATCGACAGGCTGCGCATGCAGCTCGAGGTGCCAACGCAGTACCGAAGCGTGCAGTTGCACTGCGGCGCGCGCCGAGTGCAGCAACTGCTTGCCGTGCTCCATGGAGTACAACGCGAATAGCGGCTGCACCTTGTGCTCGTCACGCGCGTACGCGCACGGCAACCTGGGGTCGCCCGCGAGCACTGCGTGCAGGCGTTGGAACAAGTCGCTCGGGAAGTCAGGACAGTCCACCGGCACCGTCAGCATCCAGCGATATCCGGCATGCGCTTCGGCAGGCGGCTCGACCGCGAGCGCCAATGCTGCGGCGATACCGGCCAGCGGACCCGCGTGTCCGGGGGTTTCATCGGCAATGACGCGGCCGACACGCGCATAGTCAGCCGTATTGCGGTTGGCAACAATCACCAGCTCACCGCACTGCGGCCGCAGCACCGCCGCAATCCGTTCCACGACCGGTTTGCCGTGCACGGGCAGCAGGCCCTTGTCCGCGCCACCGACGCGGGCGCCCGCGCCGCCCGCAAGGACTATTCCCAACGTATCGGCCGTGCTCATTTGCGACTCCCCCTGACATGGCGAAGCATGCGTTGCCGCTTGCGCTGCTGGCCCTCGGTCAGCACGTTGCGTTTGTCCGCGTACGGGTTCTCGCCTTCGCGGAACTCGATGCGGATTGGTGTGCCCTCCAGTTTGTAGCGCGTGCGGAAGAAATTCTCAAGATAGCGCCGGTAGCTGTCGGCAATGTGCTTGGTACGGGTGCCGTGGATCACGATGGTCGGCGGATGGTCGCCGCCCGGGTGGGCAAAGCGCAACTTGGGCGAGTGGCCGCGCACCAATGGCGGTTGGTGTGCCGCGACGGCCTTCTCCAGCGAACGCGTGAGATCGGAGGTGCCCAGCTGCCGCGCGGCGGCGGAGGCCGCGCGGTCGATCGAGCGCATCAACTCGCGCAGGCCCGAACCGTGCATGGCGGACAGGAAAACAATACGCGCCCAGGGCACGAAATTGAGCTTGCGCTCAAGGCCGGCCTTGCAGCGCTCGCGGTCGTAGCGCTCAAGTCCGTCCCACTTGTTCGCCGCGATCACCAGCGCGCGGCCGGCGTCCAGCACCTGCCCGATCAATGACAAGTCCTGGTCGGTGACGCCCTCGCCCGCATCCAGCATCACCACCGCGACGTCGGCCGCGGCGATGGATTGCAGCGTCTTGATGACGCTGAATTTTTCCAGCGCGTCATCGACCTTGCCGCGGCGGCGCACGCCGGCGGTGTCGATCAGGGTGTAATGCTTGCCGTCGCGTTCGAGCGGAACATGGATCGAATCACGCGTGGTGCCGGCGATGTCGGACACCACCACGCGATCTTCGCCAAGCAGCCGGTTCACCAACGTGGATTTGCCGACGTTGGGACGGCCAATGATCGCGACGCGCGTACCTGCGGTCTCGGAATCCTCGGCCACCGCTGCGTCATCGTCGGCGGGCAGCAATGCTGCGAAAGACGCGAGTACCGCGTCGACGCCACGTCCGTGGGATGCGGCGATCGCGAAACTGGCGGCGACACCCAGCGCCGCGAATTCCGCAAGCGCGGCAGTGGCGTCAAGGCCATCGGTCTTGTTGACTGCCAGGACCACCGGTTTGCCGGTGCGGCGCAAGCGATCAAGGATCGCACGGTCCTGCGGAAGCAGTCCTTCGCGTGCGTCGACCAGCAGCACGCACACGGTCGCCTCGTCGATCGCAAACTGCACCTGGCGTTCGGTCAGCTGGTCGATGTCGATGCGCTCGCCCGACAAGCCGCCGGTATCGACCAGTACGAAGGGATGCGCGCCCAGCCGGCACACGCCGTAGTGGCGGTCGCGGGTGACACCGGGAAGGTCGGCAACCAGCGCGTCGCGGCTGCGCGTCAACGCATTGAACAGCGTCGATTTGCCAACATTGGGGCGGCCCACCAGGGCAACAACTGGCAACATGGGGCGTGGTCCGAAAAGCTGCTGCGCTCCGGCGTCGCGCAATCTGCCATCGCGCGTTACGCCTTTCGGAGCACTCCCCAGCTTGCGTCGCTGACGGGCGCCCGAAAAGCACGTGGCGTCATGGTGACGCGTTTATACGGTACGCCGCAACGTGGCCTTTCACGTCCTCGACGTACACGGTGTCACCGTTTACCACCGGGCGCGCGCGGATCGCATCGTGCGACATGCGCACCCGTGCCGCGAGCTTGCCGTCGCTGAGGTCCAGCCAATGGATGTAGCCATCGACGCCACCGACCACGGCGTACTTGTCCTGGATCGCCGGTGTCGTCAGCCAGTGGTACTCCAGGGCATCCTGCTTCCACAGGTCGCCACCGCTGGATTTCGTGAATGCCCAGACGCCGGAATCCTCATCGACGCCGATCAGTTCGTCTGGCGCAACGCCGATGCCGACGTAGCTGGAGAAAGGCCGGTCCCAGACCTGTTGGCCCTGGGCCGCGTCGATCGCGGCCAGCCTGCCGTGGTAGGCGGTTGCGTACACCGTGCTGCCGTCGAGCTGCAGTGCCTCATCAGCGTCGTTGAGCTTCTGGATGTCGGTGCGGCCGAGGTTCGTTGCGAGCGGCAATTTCCATTGCATGGATCCGGTGTCACCACGCAGCGAAATGAGGTTGCCGTCGTCGCTGCCATACAGCACGATCCCGTGCGCGGCCAGCAACGGACCGTTGCCGCGCAGGCTGAGCAGCGGCACGCTGCCCTGGTCGTACAGCCACTTGCGTTCACCGCTGTTGGCGTCGAACGCATAAACGTAACTCGAGTTGGTGCGCACGAACACCAGGCCTGCGTCGATGGCGGGCGGCGAAATCACTTCGCTGTCAACTTCGGCGCTCCACAATTGCTTGCCGCTGCCGGCATCGTACGCGTAGACGTGGCCGTCCAGCGTTCCCACGACCAGCAGGTTGCCGGCAACCGTCGGCCCGCCTGCGTAGCGGGCATCCACGCCAACCTTGTCATGCCGGAACGGCCAGATGCCGCCGCGGTTGCTGGTGGAGTGCGCCCAGATGGTCTTGCCCGATGACGCGTCCAACGCCTGGAGTTTGCCGTCGGTACTGATCAGGTACAGCTTGCCATCGGCGTAGGCCGGATGCAGGCGCACGCCGGAACGCCCGGCGCCGTCGCCGATCTTGGTCGACCAGAGCTTGTGCACTTGCAGCGATGGCGCAAATTCCACCAGTGCCTTGGGCGCATGGATGTCGCCGCTGGGCTTGAAAATCTTGTTGAACAGTCCGCACCCGGACAAGGCCAGTGTTGCTGCCAACAGGGGCAGCAGGACGAGGTGGCGTCGGTTCATTTGCTTTTTGTTTCCGTCGGCGCAGCGGCGGGCTGCGAGAGATTATCCAGTTTCATCTGCAAGGCCGCGTGCCCCGGCATGTCGGCATCAAGCTTGGCCAACGCATCCTGATACGCACTGCGCGCGGAATCGAGCTTCCCGAGTTTGAGCAGCGCGTCGCCGCGAAGTTCCGCTGCCGGTCCGGCATAGTCGCCGGCGGGGATGCCGTCGAGCGTAGTCAGCGCCTGCTGCGCCTGACCCTGCGCCAGCAGCACGCGCGCGAGCCGGAGTGTGAACAGTGACTTGAGACCTTCCTGGTCGCCGTGCGCAACCGCCCACTGCAGGTTTTGCACGGCCGCCTTCAGGTCGTCCTTGCCAACGTCGAATTGCGCAACCGCGGCACTGCCAAACGCAGCGTACGGCGTGTTGGCGAAATTCTGCTGGAGGTCCCCGAGTGCCGCAGTCATGGCCTGCTTGTTGCCGCTTTGCACCGCAGTCTGGATCACCGCGAATTGCGCGGCAGCCTGGATCTCGTGGCTGGTCTTGTGCGCCTGCCACTTGCGATATCCGAAGATCAGCGCCAGCGCGATGGCGACGCCAACGACGATGGCGATGCCATTTTCCTTGATCCACTTGCGGACCTGTTCACCCTGTTCGTACTCGTCGTAGTCTTCGAAAGCCATTTGTCACCCACGTGCACACGGAACCCCGCGACCGGCGCGGGAACAGACAAGGATACAAGAGAATCAGTCGTTTTCGGCGTCGCCGGTCGCAGGGCCGAACGGATCGAGCCTTGCCACGTTGGCATGCCGGAACGGGGCAAGGTCGACCGGCCTGCCGTCTTCGGTCACCGCCACCCCGTCGGCATTGCCGAAGGTGACATGCAAAACGCCGGCGGAATGCCAGGTGCGCACGTCGCCCGCGCGCAACATGCCGGAATCGACCTTCTGGCCATCGGCACCCGTGATCTGGAACCAGCAGTCGTCACTGGCCGTGACCGTAAGCGTGTGCTGGCCGGAGATGGCGGGCGGCGTGGTTGCGGCAGTCGCCGCAGCGGTGCTCGCAGCGTCGATGTCACGCAGCCCGATGGCCGCGAACGGCGTCAGCGACGCACGAAACGGCGCACTGTCAGGTGATTCGGTGGCAGCCGCCTTGGTGGCGGGTGCCGTCGCTGGTTGGTGCTGCGCATGCGACTCGGCCAGGGTCGACGCCTGGTCCAGCGACACCACCCGCGCGGCCGGCCGGTCGAGTCCGCCACGCAAGCCCAACAGCACCAGTGGTACGGCGATGAATGCGGTCAGCACGATGTAGGTTGCCGCCGTGCCGTAGCGCTGCATCAGCCAGCGCGGCGTGGACGTGTGCGCGACCGAAACCAGCTGTGGACCGGCCGCCGGCGCCACCGAACGCAAGGCGGGATCACAGATGCCCACCGGCAACCCGAGAAACCGTACATAGCCTTGCAGCGCGCCGCGCAGGAACACGAAATGTTCGGGTGAACCGGGATCGTCCGCTTCCAGGCGTTGCAGCACCTGGGCCGGCAGATGCAACTGTCTGGCACACTCGGCGATGGACAACTCGCGGCCTTCGCGTGCGGTTCGCAGGCGCTGCCCCAGCGAGGGTGCGGGCGCGTCGCTGGGTTGAACCACGGTCACGGTTTCGTCTTGCTGCGGGGTGGCGGCAAACAGGTCCCGGGAATCGTTGCTTTCGGTCATTGGTTGGAGCTGCCCATCGATTTCGCCTGCGACGAATTCGGGAACTGATCCTGCAGGCGGGTGGAATAACTGGTGGCCGTTTCCTTGTCACCAAGCCGGGTGGCAATCTGGTAGCCGAGCAGCAGCGACTCCGGGGTGGCGCTGCCTGCACCTTCGAAGCGCTGCAAGTAGCCGCGGGCGTGGAAAGCATCACCCTTGCGGTAGTCGAGTTCGGCCATCGCCAGCAACGCCGGACCGTAGTCCGAATCGAGCTCAAGCGCCTTGCTCAAATAGGGTTCGGCGCCGGCAAAATCATTGCTTTTCATCAAGCAGGTGGCGACGTTGGTGTTGGCAGTGGCCGGAAATTTGTAGAAAGGATCGGCCAGCGCGCGCTGGAAATACCGCACGGCATCCTTCTGCTTGTTCTGCGCACAGAGGAATTGGCCGTAGTTGTTGTTGGTGTCGCCACTGGACGGGTCGATTGCGATGGCGTCACGAAATTCCTTGTCGGCTTCCTGCAGGCGCCCGATGTGCCATTCCAGGATCGCCAGCATGGTGTGCGCCGGAACGTACTTGTCGTCGAACCCGATGGCCTTGCGCAGCGCAACCTCGGCATCCTTGAGGTTGTTCTGCTTCATGTAGGCCGCGGCCAGCTGGGTGTGGGTTTGCGCTGCGGTGCGCTTGTCGTCCTGCTTGGTTTCGTGCGGCGCGTTTTTCAGGCTGCTCATCGGCGTCGGGTACTTGATGATGCCCGGGTCGTGCTTGCAGCCCGCAAGCCCCAACGCCAGCAACATCACCGCCAACACCAGGGAGGACTTACGCTGCATTCGCTTGTACCTCGTCACGGGCCGCTTCGACGCGGCGTTGAAAATCGGCATGCCGGCGCGTCCGGTCCGCCACCTGGCCCTTGAGCTGCCCGCAGGCGGCGTCGATGTCCTCGCCGCGGGTACGCCGCACCATGGTCTGCACGCCGGAATCCAGCAGGATGGTCTGGAAATCGCGGATGACCGTCGCATCGGAACGCGCGTACTGTGTGCCCGGGAACGGGTTGAACGGAATCAGGTTCACCTTGGCGGGCAAGCGGCGCATCAGCTTGACCAACTGCTTCGCCAACACCGGCGTGTCGTTGATGCCCTTCATCAAGGTGTACTCGAAGGTAATCGTCGCGCGCGGACGGTGGGCCGCGTAGCGTGCGCAGGCATCCAGCAATTCGTCGATGCCCCAGCGCTTGTTGAGCGGCACCAGCTGCGTGCGCAGTTCGTCGTTGGGCGCGTGCAGGGAAACGGCCAGCGACACGTCGGCCACTTCGCCCAGCTTGTCGATCATCGGCACCACGCCGGCGGTCGACAGGGTGACGCGCTTGGAGGCCAGTCCGAAGCCGAGGTCGTCGCGCATCAGGCTCATGGCCTTGACGACGTTGTCGAAGTTCAGCAAGGGCTCGCCCATGCCCATCATCACCACGTTGGTGATGCGGCGTTGCTGGTGGGTGACGTTGCCGAGTTGCTTGGCGGCGTGCCAGACCTGCCCGATGATTTCGGAGGCTGCGAGGTTGCGGTTGAAACCTTGCGCGCCGGTCGAGCAGAACGTGCAGTTCAGTCCGCAGCCGATCTGCGAAGACACGCACAGCGTGCCGCGGGTCGGCTCCGGGATGTACACGGTCTCGACCGCGTTGCCCGCGTCCATGCCGAGCAGCCACTTGCGGGTGCCGTCGCTGGAGGCCTTGTCCAGCAAGGCCTTGGGCGGCGCCACCACGGCGATGCCGGACAGCTTTTCGCGCAGCGACTTGCCGAGATCGGTCATCGCCCCGAAATCGCTTTCGAGGCGGTGATAGATCCACTTCATCACCTGATCGGCGCGATAAGGCTTCTCGCCGTGTTCGGCGAAGAACGCACGCAATCCATCGCGATCGAAATCCAGCAGATTGGCACGGGCCGTGTCGGCCATGCGATTCCCCAAACCGTTATCCGCGCGAATGGATTTCCGTCGCGGCGAAGAAATAACCGATTTCGAAACGCGCGGTATCCGGGCCATCCGAGCCGTGCACCGCGTTGGCATCAATGCTTTGTGCGAAGTCGGCGCGGATGGTTCCCGGCGCGGCGTCCTTCGGATTGGTCGCACCCATCAGCTCGCGATTCTTCGCGATTGCACCCTTTCCTTCCAGCACCTGGATCATCACCGGGCCGGACACCATGAAGTCGACCAGTGGCTTGAAGAACGGACGCTCGCGATGGACCGCGTAAAAACCTTCGGCTTCCGCACGCGACAATTGCTTCTGCTTGGAAGCGATGATCCGCAAACCTGCCTGTTCGAAGCGGGCGTAGATCTGTCCGATCACGTTCTTGGCAACGGCATCGGGCTTGATGATGGAAAGGGTGCGCTCCAGCGCCATGGTGTCCTCGGCTGATGTCTAAAAGTAAAAATATGCAAACGGTCCCGCTCCGGGATCGCGAGCATATTCCGAAAATCCCGCACAAATGCGGGGTTAGCTCACAAATGAATGAAACAGTCTAGCCGAATTCAGCGCCAGCGGCCAAGCCTTTCCGGACGGTTTGACCACCCTCCGTGGGTAGCCTAGAATTCAAACGACTGTTTGAACGTGAGCGTGGCATGCGCGGAACCCCGCAATTTTCCACCCGCCAGCGGATCCTTGGCGCCGCCGAGGAGCTGTTCGCCGAGCACGGCTTCGCTGGCGCGTCGCTGCGCCAGGTGACTACCGCGGCCAACGTCAATCTCGCTGCCGTCAACTACCATTTCGGGTCGAAAGACAACCTGATTGAAGAGGTGTTCCGCCGCCGCCTCGACCATCTCAGTGAGGTACGCCTGGCGCGCCTTGCCGAGATCGCCAGCAAGCCGGACTTGACCTTGGAGACGCTGCTCGACGCCTTCATCTCCCCTGCCCTCGAGTTGTCGCTCGATCGCAAGGGCGGTGCCGTGTTCATGCGCGTCCTCGCGCGCGCGTTCGCGGAGCACAACGGCAACCTGCGCGCGTTCCTGTCCGACAACTATGGCCATGTGCTGAAGGAATTCGCCGCGGCCTTCACACGCCTGTTACCCGGGCTGGAGAAAGATGAGTTGTATTGGCGGCTGGACATCGCAGTCGGTGCACTCACCTACGCGATGGCCGATTTCGGCATGATCCAGCGCCGCACCGGCGAGAGCGAGCGCGCGCATCGCGAGCAGATGGCCAAACACCTGATTCATTTCGCTGCGGCCGGACTGCGGGCGTAGCCGTGCGATCGTCCGTGATCGCCG
>DASSNC010000090.1:0-15489 GCA_035688305.1 Rhodanobacteraceae bacterium | reverse complement strand
CGCGGCTGGTGCTGGAAGCGCCGCCGGGTGCGGGCAAGACCACCCAGGTGCCGCCGGCGCTGCTGGATGAGGCATGGCTGGCGGGCCGCCAGATCGTGATGCTGGAGCCGCGCCGGATCGCTGCGCGCGCGGCGGCAGAATTCATGGCCGCGCAACGCGGCGAGGCGGTCGGGCAAACGGTGGGGTACCGGATCCGTTTCGAATCCCGGGTATCGGATGCAACCCGCATCGTCGTGGTGACGGAGGGCATCCTGACGCGAATGCTGCAGGACGACCCGGAGTTGCCCGGCATCGGCGTGATCGTGTTTGACGAATTCCACGAACGGCATTTGGCCGGCGACCTCGGCGCGACACTGGCGCTCGATGTGCAGGCGTCGCTGCGCCCGGACCTGCGCCTGATCGTGATGTCGGCGACGCTCGATGGCGCGCGCGTGGCTGACTGGTTGGAGGCGCCGGTGCTGTGCAGTGCGGGGCGCGCGTTCCCGGTGCGGATTGAGTATCCGGCACCGCGCCGCGATGAACCGTTGGAATCGCGCGCGTGCCGCGGCGTGCAGCAGGCGCTCGCCGAGACCGGCGGCGACGTGTTGGTGTTCCTGCCTGGGCGACGCGAGATCGCGCAGGTACAACGGATGTTGGGCGACACGAATTCGCATGTCGAAATCCTGCCGCTGCACGGGGAGTTGCCGCTCCCCGAACAACAGGCCGCGCTGGCGCCGCGGAGCGCTTCTGCCATGGATGGCGGCCGCACGCGGCGGGTGATCCTGGCCACCAATGTGGCCGAATCCTCGATTACGGTGCCGGGCGTGCATGCGGTGGTGGATGCCGGCCTTGCGCGTGAGCCGCGTTTCGACCCGAACTCCGGTTTCACACGTCTCGCCACGGTAGCCATTTCGCAAGCCTCGGCCGATCAACGTGCCGGCCGCGCGGGGCGCGTGGCGCCGGGCGTCGCGTACCGGCTCTGGCCGGAGAGCCAACGCCTGGAACCGTCGCGCACGCCGGAAATCGCGCAGGTGGAATTGTCGGGCCTTGCATTGGAACTGGCGGCGTGGGGCGTTGGCGAAGACGCCTCAGCGTTGCGGTGGCTGGACCCGCCGCCACCCGGTGCGCTGGCGCAGGCGCGCGAGCTGTTGCAGCGGCTCGGCGCGCTGGATGCACCCATGCGCATGACGCCGAGCGGCCGCGACATGTTGCAACTGGGCACGAATCCGCGCCTCGCTGCCGCTGCGGTGCGCGCGCCTGAAAACTTGCGTACGCTGCTGGCCGATCTGCTGGCGTTGCTGGAATCACGCTCGCCGCTGCGCGGTGGATTCGATGACGACCTGCGTCGTCGCGTCGATGCCCTGCATCGCTTCCGCGACGGCGGTGCACGGGCGGTGCGCGACGCCGACGCCGACGCCGGCGCCTTGAGCGCCATCGAACACGTCGCGCGCGGCTGGCGCAAGCGATTGGGCCTGCGCCACGGTGCCAGCGGCACGCCGGACGCGCTCGCCGTCGGCAACCTGTTGTTGCACGCGTTTCCCGACCGCGCCGCCCGGCAGGACCCGAACAATCCGCGCCGCTACCAACTCGCCAGCGGCCGCGGCGCGCGCCTCCATGAGGAATCCGCGCTGTTTGGCGAACCGTGGCTGATCGTGGTCGAGGCGCGCTTCGACACCCGCGATAGCTTGATCCTCGCCGCGGCACCCTTCGATTCCGCATTGCTGGAACGCGACTTCGCGCCGCGCATCGTTTGCGAACGCGTGGTGCGCCAGAACGCAAACGGCACGGTGGAAGCTTTCGAACAACGCCGTTTCGACGCGCTGGTGCTGGAACGGCGCGCGGTGCCGGCCAGCGCCGAAGACGCGCTGCCCGCGTTGCTCGCGACGATCCGTGCACGCGGCCTCGACACCCTGCCGTGGACCGACGCGGCGCAACGCTTGCGTGCACGGATTGCGTGGTTGCAATCGGCATTGCCCGATGCCGGGCTGCCTGACGTTTCCGATTCCGCGTTGCTGACAACCCTCGAAACCTGGCTTGCGCCCAGCCTGCACGGCAAGCGCAAGCTGGATGCGCTGGCATCGGATGAATTGTCGCAAGCGTTCGCGGCGCTGCTCGACTATCGCCAACGCAAGTCGCTCGACAAACTCGCGCCCGAATCGATCAGCGTGCCCAGCGGGCGCTCGCACAAGCTCGACTACGCAATCAGCACCGACACTGGCGCGGCTCCGTCACCGGTGCTCGCGGTAAAACTGCAGGAACTATTTGGCCTCGCGGAGACACCGCGCATCGCCGACGGTCGCGTGGCAGTGACGCTGCATTTGTTGTCCCCGGGCGGGCGCCCGATCCAGGTAACCCAGGACCTGCGCGGCTTCTGGGATCGCACCTACGCCGAGGTGAAAAGGGAATTGAAGGGACGCTATCCCAAGCACCCGTGGCCCGACGACCCGTGGTCGGCCACGCCGACCCATCGCGCCAAACGACGCCCAGGCAACCGGTAGCCGGGAGACCAGCGCGCAGCATTTCCCTTCCCCCGCCTGCGGGGGAAGGTGCCCGAAGGGCGGATGGGGGTCGGTCCCGCGCACAACATCAACACCCCCACCCCAATCCTCCCCCGCAAGCGGAGGAGGGAGACAAGCATGCTGCGTTTCCCTTCCCCCGCCTGCGGGGGAAGGTGCCCGAAGGGCGGATGGGGGGTCGGTCCCGCGCACAACATCAACACCCCCCACCCCAACCCTCCCCCGCGAGCGGAGGAGGGAGGCAAGCATGCGGCGTTTCCCTTCCCCCGCCTGCCGGGACCCGGTCGGGCCTTCCGGCCCTCCTACAGTCGATCCGGCCCGGCCTTCGGGTCCGCCGGCAACGACTTCTGCCACGACGCGGGTCCGACCGCACCGCCGCCCCACTTGCCGAACAGGCTGGGGTAGCGCTCGTTGGTCGGCTTGCCGTCGGTGCCAAGTTTGGGCGAGCGCGCAAAACTGCCGGCGAAGCCGGGGAATTCGACGGGGCTTTCCCAACCGTCCTTGCTGACCGCCGCGACGCCGAAAAAGTAATCGTCGAGGATGATGTTCTTCAACACGATCGCATCGGCGGCGCCCGCGTCCTGCACTTGCTGCCATTGGGGCACGGTGGTTTCGCGCCACCAGGCATGGTAACTCGCGGCGCCCGGGGATGGCTTCCATGACAACGTGGTGTCATAGGCAACCGCGCCTTTCACCGCAAGATCCGACGGCGGCATCGGCGCCATCGCCAGCGAGGCCATGGTGACGGCATCCAGCCGCGCAACGTTGGCGAGATAATCGAAATCGACGCCGGAAATCACGTCGCCATGGCGCACCCCGTTCACCACCGTGACGTTCTGGTGCTGGTGGCTGTAGTCCTCGTTGGACTCGGACAAGCGCACCGCGGGAAAGCCCTGTTCGAGGAACGGCACCTGATCGCCGGAACGGCCCCAGCGATCGGTGCGATAGATCATCCGGACGTGGAAGTTGTCGAGGTATTGTTCGGCCAACGTGTGCATGTAGCGCGCGAGGTTGCGCGAGGGCGAATCCACGCCGCCGCCGTGGTAGCGGCGATACGCAGCCTGCTCCAGCGTCTCGTTGGTCTTGGTGCCCTCCGAGAACACCCGGATCGTGTGCGGGTCGTAGGCACCGTTGCCACCGTGGTCGTTGCCGACCATGTCGTTGTTGAGATTGGCCTCGACATTCCAGCCATGATCGACCGCGTACTGGGCGATGATCTTGCCGCCGAACAGGCCCTGCTCTTCGCCCGAATCGGCCGAGTACACGAGCGTCGCCGGGAATTTGTACTTCGAGAGCACACGCGCGACTTCGAGCAGCGCGCTGACGCCGGCCGCGTCGTCGTTGGCGCCGGGCGCATCATGCACCGCGTCCATCACATCGCTGTTGCGCGAATCCAGATGTGCGGTCATAACGATCACGCGATCGGGGTCGCTCGTACCGCGCTGGATCGCAACGACGTCCATCACCTCGGCGCCGGCCTTGGGCATGCGTTCGCCGGTGAACGATTGCGCGGGTTTCACGATTTCGAGGCAGCCATTGCAACCCTTGGAGATTCCGGCAAATTGCGCGGCCACCCAGCGTCGCGCCGCGCCGATGCCACGCGTTTGCGAAGTCGTGGTCGACAGCGTGTGGCGCGTGCCGAAGCCGACCAGCGCGACATCGGTGGCGTGCAGGTTGGACGCCTTCACCGCGCCGGCGATCGCCTGCAACTCGGGGTGAATGTTGACGGGCGGCGGGGCCGCGAAAGCCGCGCCCGACACGAGTGACGCCGCGACGAGCGCGGACAGGCAACGTGCACGCAACATGGCCAAATCCTCCGGGACAAACCGCGAGCGTACGCCTGCGCGGCGCCCGCGGCGTAGGCCGATCGTCACGGCTGGCGAAGAGCTTTGACCACGGATCAACACGGATGACCACGGATTGGTCCTGATCCGTGACGATCCGTGCAAACCCGTGGCAAAAAGGCTTTTGGGAAATTGCCGAAAGTCACGCCAAAAGCTTGACCACGGATCAACACGGATGACCACGGATTGGTCCTGATCTGTGACGATCCGTGCAAATCCGTGGCAAAAAGGCTTCTGGGAAATTGCCGAAAGTCACGCCAGAACTTTAACCACGGATCAACACGAATGAACGCGGATGGGTCTTGATCCGTGACGATCCGTGCAAACCCGTGGCAAGAAATACTCCTGCCGTCTCACCGCATGGCCAAGCGAGAACGTTGGACGTGGATGAATTCACCAAATGTGTTATTCGCGCGTCCCGCGCGCGGCGAGGATGCTCGCCGCACGCCACGCCGTGATGCGATGGTCGCGCGAGGCGAAGTACGGCCAGGATTTGAACGGCTTGCCGACTTCCGGATCGTTGTGGCTTTCGGTGACCAGCACGATGCCATCGGGATGCGCGATGCACCATGGCAGCAATTGCTGGCGGTCGATCCACGGCAGCGGATGTTCAAGGCGACCGGCGTAGCCGAACAAGCCATCCTGCCAAGTGATGTGCACGACCGGCGTGTGCTCGCGCAGGGTCTGCCGCGTGAACGTGGCCACGGGTTGTACGTCGAGCGCTGGCCGCATCGCCAGTACCGCGGCCAGCAGCGCAACAGACAGCAGTGCAGTCCCGGACAAAGCCAGGCCGCGTGCACTCTGGCCCCAAGCGCGCCATGTGCCGACCGCAACCACGAGCGCCGCGCATGCCAGCAGCGCCACTGCACGTGGCGGCGCGTAGCCGAATGCGCGCGCGGCGAGCCACGGCATTCCCGCGATTACGACGGCTACGACCACCGCGAGCAGGCCGAACAGCCACGCCCGCAAGCGCGCACCATCGCGCTGCAGCAGCCACGCGCCGGCCAAGGCCCATGCCGGCAGCAGCGGCAACAAGTAGTGGATCTGCTTGCCGCTGATCGCACAAAACGCGATAAACGGCGGCACCCACCAACACGCGACGAAGCGTCCGAAACGCCCGCGCCACACGTCTGCCCACGCGGCACGTGGTGCACGCACCACCAGCAACCACGGCAGCAGCAGGACCGGCAGCACCGGCAGGTACCACCACCACGGTCGGCCATGCGCAAAGCTTCGGTTGATCCGTCCGGCCACCTTGTCGAGCAACGGATGCCAGTACGCCGGGCCGGCGTACCACGCGGCCGGCAACAACCAGCACGCAAGGATCGCGACGCCGATCAGCAGGCCGGCAAGAATCGCGAGATACCAACGCATTGCATGGGTGCGCGCGGTGCCACTCCATAGTGGCGCCAGCAAGGCCACGCCCGCGATCGCGAGCAACATCACCGGTCCTTTCGCCAGCAACCCCAGTCCGGTCATCAAACCGAGCCAGAGGATGCCACGCCGCCACTTGCCGGCATCGAAATCCAGCAATGCGTGCAGCGCGCCAAGCACGGTCAGCGACAACAACAGGTCGAACATGATCGCGGTGCTGAACACTGCGAAGCCCAGGCCACCCGCGAGCAGCCACATCGCCGTGTCGGCGCCGCGTGCATCCATGCCCAGCCGCGCGGCCAACCGGCGCAGCGCCAGCAACACGCCGAGCGCAATCGCCAAGGCCTCGACGCGTGCGACCCAAGTGTGCACCCCGAGAAGTTTCCAGCCGCCCGCGATCAACCAGAACAACAGCGGCGACTTGTCCGAATACCACGCATGGTTGACCGTCGGCACCAGCCACTGGCTGGAATTGAACATCTCCCATGCGGCGGTGAGGTAGCGCGTTTCGTCGATCGGAATCGGCGGGACCAGGATCGCCAGCGGCAGCAGTAGTGCACACCACAGCGCCAGCCAACGCCACGTTGAATGCGGGAGAGGGGAATCGTTCATGCGCGGCGCAGGATAGCGGGTCCGGGGCGAACAGGCGCTGGAAGCTTTGGGTGCGGATGGACGCGGATTGGTCTCGATCCGCGGCCGTCCGCGTAAATCCGCGTCAAGAAAGCTTCTGCCGTTTCGCCGCAGAGCCACGCCAAAACTCTTACCACGGATGAACACGGATTGCTCTTTTGATCCGTGATGATCCGTGCAAGTCCGTGCCAAAAAGTTTCTGTCGGCTTGCCGAGGAGCCAAGCAAAAGCCTAGGACACGGATAAAGGCGGATGGACGCGGATTGGTCTCTTGATCCGTGTTGATCCGTGCAGATCTGTGGCAAACAGCTTTTGGCGCCGTTCGCCTGCACGCAGTCCGACCCGAATCTGCGCGAAGCCGTCGTTGCCGGTCCTCACTCGCGCCGCATGCTTGTCTCCCTCCTCCGCTTGCGGGGGAGGGCTGGGGCGGGAGGTGCCATGCGCGAAGTGGGCCCCCATCCACCCTTCGGGCACCTTCCCCGCGGGCGGGGGAAGGGAAACGCCGCGCGCACGCAGCCCGACACGCATTTGCGCGAGTCCACCATTGTCCGGTCCTCACCCGCGCCGCATGCTTGTCCCCCTCCTCCGCTTGCGGGGGAGGGCTGGGGTGGGGGGTTCCATGCGCGAAGTGGGCCTCCAACCGCCCTTCGGGCACCTTCCCCCGCGGGCGGGGGAAGGGAAACACCGCGCGCACGCAGCCCGACACGACACTGGCGGCGTGGTTACTTCCGCTTGCCCGGACGCGGCTTGGCCGGTTCGCCCTTGTGGCCCAGTTCCTCAAGCAGGGTGCTCATGTCCTCGGCGTGTTCTTCCTCGCTGGCGAGGATGTCTTCCAGCATCCGGCGCGTGGTCGAATCGTCATCACCGATGTAGCGGATGATCTCGCTGTAGCTCTCGATCGCGATGCGCTCGGCCACGAGGTTTTCCTTGATCATGTCGACCAGGTCTTCGCCCTCGACGTATTCGGAATGGCTGCGGGTCAGCAAGCCCTCCGGCGAGAGGTTCGGCGCGCCTTCGAGTTGGGTGATGCGTTGCGCGATGCGGTCGGCATGGCCTTGTTCCTCGTTTGCGTGTTCCAGGAACTCGGCGGCCACGCTTTGCGCATGGATGCCCGAAGCCATGTAGTAGTGGTATTTGTAGCGCAGCACGCACACGAGTTCGGTGGCCAGCGCCTCGTTCAGCAGCTTGATCACCTGCTTGCGGTCGGCCTTGTAGCCATCCGTGATCGCGCCCTTGTGGATGTGCTCGCGCGCGCGCTTGCGGATGGACTTGATGTCGCTGAGGAACGGTTTGTCGACGGCCATGCGGTTCTCCTTGTCCTGTGGATCCACTGAGGTCTGGCCAGTCTACGCATCGCCCGTTGCGACGAGGTGAAAATCACGCCGGACGATAAACATCCCCGCCCTGCTCGCGGAATTCGGTGGCCTTCTCGGCCATGCCTTCCTCGATGGCCTCGAAGGCGTCGACGCCGTGTTCTTTTGCGTAGTCGCGCACGTCCTGGGTGATCTTCATCGAGCAGAACTTCGGTCCGCACATCGAGCAGAAATGCGCAGTCTTGGCGGCGTCCTTGGGCAAGGTTTCGTCGTGGAATTCCTTGGCCTTGTCGGGGTCGAGGCCGAGGTTGAACTGGTCTTCCCAGCGGAACTCGAAGCGCGCCTTCGACAACGCGTTGTCGCGCGCTTGTGCACCGGGATGACCCTTGCCAAGATCGGCCGCATGCGCGGCGATCTTGTAGGCGATGATGCCTTCGCGCACGTCGTTCTTGTCGGGCAGCCCGAGGTGTTCCTTCGGCGTGACGTAGCACAGCATCGCGGTGCCGTACCAGCCGATCATCGCGGCGCCGATCGCCGAGGTGATGTGGTCGTAACCGGGCGCAATATCGGTGGTGAGTGGCCCCAGCGTGTAGAACGGTGCCTCGTGGCACTTCTCCAGTTGGCGCTCCATGTTCTCCTTGATCAGGTGCATCGGCACATGGCCGGGACCTTCGATCATCACCTGCACGTCGTGCTTCCAGGCGAGGTCGGTGAGTTCACCCAAGGTGTCGAGCTCGGCGAATTGCGCCTCGTCGTTGGCATCGGCAATGCAGCCGGGACGCAGGCCATCGCCGAGGCTGAAGGCGACGTCGTAGGCCTGCATGATTTCGCACATTTCCTCGAAGTGCGTATAGAGGAAACTTTCCTTGTGATGGGCCAGGCACCACTTGGCCATGATCGAGCCGCCGCGCGAGACGATGCCGGTGACGCGTTTGGCGGTCAGCGGCACGAAGCGCAGCAACACGCCGGCGTGGATCGTGAAGTAATCCACGCCCTGCTCGGCCTGCTCGATCAGGGTGTCGCGGAACAGTTCCCAGGTCAGCGCTTCGGCGTCGCCGCCGACTTTTTCCAGCGCCTGGTAGATCGGCACGGTGCCGATCGGCACCGGCGAATTGCGCATGATCCACTCGCGCGTTTCGTGGATGTACTTGCCGGTGGAAAGGTCCATAACGGTGTCGCCGCCCCAACGGATCGACCACACCATTTTTTCCACTTCTTCGGCAATCGACGAAGTGACCGCCGAGGTGCCGATGTTGGCGTTGATCTTGGTGAGGAAATTGCGGCCGATGATCATCGGCTCGGTTTCCGGATGGTTGATGTTGCAGGGGATGATCGCGCGCCCGCGCGCGACTTCGTCACGCACGAATTCGGGTGTGATTTCGCGTGGGATCGCGGCGCCGAAGGATTGTCCGGGATGTTGCTCTGCCAGTGCGCTGCCGCGCAAGGCATCCAGCTTCTGGTTCTCCCGGATGGCGATGAATTCCATTTCCGGCGTCACGATGCCGGCCCGCGCGTAGTGCATCTGGGTGACGTTGGCGCCGGCCTTGGCACGCCGCGGTTTGGGCAGGTTCGGGAAACGCACGCCCGCGAGCTGCGGCGCGTCGGCGTGGCGACGGCCAAAATCGGAGGTGCGATTGGGCAACTCCTCGGTATCGCCGCGTTCGGCGATCCAGCCTGCGCGCAACTTCGGCAACCCGGCCACCAGATCAGCCGTGAAGGCGGTATCGGTGTACGGCCCCGACGTGTCATACACCGTGAACGGCGCGTTGGTTTCGCTTCCAAACATCGCCGGCGTGTCGGTCAGATCGATCGCGCGCATCGGCACGCGCAGGTCGGCGCGACTGCCTTGCACATGGATCTTGCGCGAGCCGCGAATCGGCGCGGTGACGGTTTCGGAAAGCTGCTGCGCTTCGCGCAGAAGTTCGGAAGGCTGGGCATTCATGGGCGTCGCTCCGGCTGCGTGGATTCACCGCGCATGGTGCGCGGACTGCAAGCGGCGGCGCCGGGGACACGACGAAGGGGTCGTGCGGCGAAGCTCCCTACATCGGTACTAACCGAACCAGGTTCGAAGGGTGTTTCTCAGCCGGAACAACGCCGGCACCCCCGCTTCAAGCCACCATTCAAGCACGTTTGCCGGTGTCCGCCAACCGCCGATCTCTGCCTCGACCCTGCGCGCGATCACTGCAAAAGCATTTGACACGGATAAAAACGGATAAACGCGGATCAAGCAGGCAGAACGGATTCGATCCGCGGCCAGCGACTGGCTCAACCACTGCGGATCGGTTTCGCCACGACCTGCGTGGGTCCCGTGCGCATGAGTGATCAAGCGATCGACCCGCCATGCTCCGCTTTCGTCCAATGCCAATCGCTTTGCGCTGTTCCTTGCGAACGCTGTGGCCCTTGATCCGCGTTTATCCGCTCTTATCCGCGTCAAAAAGGCTTTTTTGAAATGGCGCGGCAAAATGCCGCAGTCATCGACGCTCGCACGAATACGCCCGCAGGAACATGTCCACCGTGGCTTCGAGGTGCTCCTCGGCTTCCGCGGCGGTGGGCTGGCCGCAACCGAACAGCATCCGCGCGTGGTGCTCGCCTTTCAGCAGCGCGAAGAACTGGCTGGCAGCGCGGCGAGTGTCGGCGATGTCGAGCTGGCGCGCATCGACTTCCTTCTGCAACATCGCGGCGAGCGCAGCTTGCACCTGCAAGGGGCCCGCCTCCCAGAACAACTTGGCCAGTTTGGGCGACTGTTGCGAACTCGCGACCAGGGTGCGATGCATGCCGAGCGCACCCTCGCTCATCATCAGATTGAAGAACGCGCGCGCCACCCCGAGCAGTTGTCCGCGCACCGGCGCGTGCGGATCGACATCGAACAACGCACGCGGCAGCATGCCGTCGCATTTGCAGTGCACGATTTCGATGAACAGGGCTTCCTTGCCGCCGAAGTGGCTGTAGACCGTGAGCTTGGAAACGCCGGCCTCGGCCGCCACCGCATCCATGCTGGTGCCCTCGAAGCCGTGCAGCGGGAACAGCCGCTTGGCCGCTTCCAGAATGGCGGCGCGCTTTTCCAGATCCTTCGGCCGTCCTGGGCCCGAGCAGCGTTCCGGTGCAGCATTCATAGGACGAAACCAGGGTTGATCAACGTCGGGTGCGACGGCGTTATTATACGCGGTAGTACAGGTTGGACCGCGTGAATGCGGGCTCCCATCTGTCCGCGCTGTCCGACACGCTGTCCGCGGACACCAGCGGCATCCCGACGGCACGACCATCTAGTTGAAAACAAAGAGTATTTTTGAAGGTGTCGGTTGGCGCACGCCTTGCATTGCCTGCTCCATGAACAGGCATGACCCTCGTCATAAGCGCGCGGTGACTTCCGGCACTTCGATCAAACCCGGGCAACCGGCAGTCTGCACGCTCGTCGTTGCGTGCGCTGTCGCGACCGGAACTTCGCGAACTTGAAAGGGATCGAACGGCAACCCGCATGAATACGAATACCCAACTGGCGAACGCGCAACTGGATCGGGCCCGGCACAACATGGTGGAGAACCAGGTGCGCCCCTGGGAAGTCCTCGATGCCCGCGTGCTGGACGTGCTGGCCTCGCTGCCGCGCGCACACTTTGTGCCCGCGCCCTGGCAGGCACTGGCCTACACCGATGTGGCGCTGCCGATCGGCGATGATCAAATCATGCTGAAGCCGGTCGTCGAAGGCCGCATCCTGCAGGCCGTGTTGCCGCAACCCAGCGAACACGTGCTGGAAATCGGTACCGGCACCGGCTACTTCGCGGCCTGCCTTGCGCGGCTCGCGGCGCGCGTCACCAGCATCGACTGCCGCGCCGGCTTTGTTGCTGCAGCGACCGAAAAATTGCGCGCGCTCGGCATCGTCAGCGTCGAGTGCCAGCATGCCGACGCGTTCGAAGGCTTTGCGCCACAGCAGCCGGTCGACGCGATCGTGGTGACCGGCGCAGTCCACGCCTTGCCGCCGCAGTTTGGCCAATGGTTGAAGCCAGGCGGGCGCATGTTCCTGATCCGCGGCCGCGAACCGGCGATGCAGGCCGTGCTGCTGCAGCGGGCGACCGATGGCGGCTGGGTCGAAGAGCGCCTGTTTGAAACCGCCGTACCTTACCTTGCGGGCGCAGCGCCCGCGCCGCAATTCGCACTTTGAATACGACCACGCGCGCGCTCCGGGCGCCGCGCGGCCCCATCAGGAAACTCCCAGCATGAGCTTGCGCCCCGTCTCCCGCCGCTTCGCCGTCCGCGCCTGTGCCCTTGCCGTCGTTGCGGCGCTGGGTGTGGCCGGTGCCACCGCCGCCCACGCCGAAGACCTGATGGACGTCTACCGCCAGGCCGTGCAGTCCGACCCGGTGGTGAAGCAGGCCGAAGCGCAAAGCCGGATCGGCCACGAAGGCCTGGTGCAGTCGCGCGCAGTGCTGTTGCCGCAGATCAATGGCAGCGTGTCGTACGGCTACAGCCACGGCACCCACACCGATTCGACGATCCAGATGCCCAACGGTCCGCTGCTCGACGACAACTTCAATTACACCGGCGGCAGCTCGCGCACCGAGTCGATCGGCCTCAATCAGGTGCTGTTCGACCTCGGCAAGTTTGCGCAGATGCGCGCCAGCAAGGCCAACGCGGCCAGCAGCGAAGTACAGTACACCGCCGCGCAGCAGGACCTGATCCTGCGCGTCGCGCAGGCGTACTTCACGGTGTTGACCGACGAGCAGAACGTCACGTTTGCGGAAGCCAACGAGAAGGCGCTGCAAAAGCAGCTCGACCAGGCGCAGGCCAAGAAGGACGTCGGCTTCGCACCGATCACCGATGTGGTTGACGCCAAGGCGCAACACGAAACCGCGGTGGCGCAAGTGATCGCTGCGCAGAATGCGGTGTTCAACGATCGCCAGGCCTTGGCCCAGATCACCGGTGCACCGGTCAAGGCACTCGATCCGCTGACCGACAACCTGCCGCTGCAGCCGCCGCAACCCGACAACATGGACAGCTGGGTGCAGACCGCGCTGGCCAGCAATCCCTCGCTGCAGGCACAACGCGATCTCGCGCAGTCCGCGCAACACGGCGTGACCGCCGCGCGCGCCGGGCACCTGCCGACGCTGAATGCCTCGGTCAGTTACGCGCGCAACCCCGCCTGGGGCGGTGCGAACGTGCCGCCCAACCTGCGTTTCAACAGTCGCGACCAGGGCACGACCGTGGGACTGGTGCTGGATGTGCCGCTGTTTTCCAGTGGCGCCACCCAATCGGGTGTGCGCGAAGCGATCGCCCGCCGCGACCAGGCCCGCGACGTGCTGGAACAGGATCGCCGCACCGTCGTCAGCAACACCCGCAGCGCCTTCAATTCGATCAAGGCCGGCATCAGCTCGGTGCAGGCCCAGAAGGCCGCGGTCGAATCGGCCAAGATTGCGCTCGAAGGCACCGAGGCTGGCTACAAGATCGGTACCCAGACAATCGTGAACCTGCTGATCGCGCAGGAGAACTACTTCCAGGCGCAAAGTGCGTACTCGCAGGCGCGCCACGCACTGGTGGTCAACCAGTTGAACCTGAAGTACGCCGCCGGCACCTTGTCGGTGAAGGATCTCGAAGCGGTCAACGCGTTGCTTCAGAAGTAGGACCTGTTGACGCCATGCCACGTGGCACAACGTCAACAGACCCTGGTTTCGTCGCGGTAGCGCGCACGCGCCACGATCCTTCCCAGCATCACCATCGTGCGCCGAACCGCACCACGCTCGCGCGCACACACCGCGTGTGCGATGGCGCCCATCCCGGCGAGTGCAACCGGGTGGCGCAGCAATTCCAGTACCGTGGTGCCAAGTTCACGGGTCGAAGCGACCCGCCGGGCGCCGCCAGCTTCGATCAGGCTGCGGGTGATTTCCTCGAAGTTGAAGGTGTACGGCCCGACCACCACCGGTTTCGACAGAGCTGCCGGCTCCAGCACGTTATGCCCGCCAATCGGTACCAGCGAGCCGCCGACGAAGGCGAGATCGGCCGCGGCGAAATAGCGCATCATCACGCCCATTGCGTCGATCACGAGGCACTGCGTTTCCAGGCTGGCATTGGCGTTGCCGTGGGTGGCCACCGCGAAGCCGAGGCTGCGCGCGGTATGTTCCACGGCATGGAAACGTTCGGGGTGGCGCGCAGCGATCAGCAGCAACGCATCCGGCATGCGTGCCAGCACCGCGAGATGGGCCTCGAACGCCGCCAGCTCTTCGCCCTCGTGGGTGCTGGCGGCGATCCACACCGGCCGCGCCGGTCCCCAACGCTCGCGCATCGCCGCACCGGACTCGCGCGCACCCTTCGCCAGCGGCATGTCGAATTTGAGGTTGCCGGAAATCTGCACGCTTTCGGCGCGAGCACCCAGCGCCAGATAGCGACGGGCGTCAGCGTGCGATTGCGCGGCGATCAGCGCGACGTTGTCCAGCGCCTGCCGCACCAACGGACGGATAGGCCGGTAGCCACGCAGTGAGCGCGCCGACAGACGCGCATTCACGACCGCCAACGGGATGCCGCGTTGTCCACACTGATGGAACAGGTTGGGCCAGATCTCGGTCTCCATCACCACCGCCATCGCCGGCTGGACACGGTCGAGGAAACGGCGCACCGCATGCGGCAGATCGTAGGGCAGGTAGACGTGGAAGACGCGCTCGCCGAACAGCTTGCGCACGCGCTCGGAACCCGTCGGCGTCACCGTCGTCACCACCAGGCGACGCGGCGCATAGCGACGCATCAGCGATTCGATCAAGGGCACCGCCGCGTTGACTTCGCCAACCGACACGGCATGCACCCAGATGCTGTCGCGCAGGCCGGGGTCGGGGAACACGCCGAAGCGTTCACGCCAGCGACCGAAATAGCCGCGATAGTGGATACCCCGCGCCACCAGCCGCCACATGATGACTGGCGTGGCCAGGTACATCGCGACGGTGTAGAGCAAACGCAGCATGGCACCAGATTCGCGACCGAGGCGCTGCAGTATAACTTTGGCGCCGTCCGGGCCTGCGCGCCCTGGGTCGCGAAGCCCGCTCAGGGCATTCCCTTGAACCGGCTCGCTACGACCGCTGATGAATAATCCAGGCTAGGCGATCCAGCCGGCCAGCACGACCAGGGCCACCACCGCCAGCCACACGATCAACACGCGCAGCATCAAGCGCCGCGCATCGGCCAGCTCGGCCAGCGGATCCAGTGTGCTCATGCTGGGACCGTCACCGGCGCGGATGTCGGCGTCGACACCCGAGCGCGCGACCGCGCCGAGGAAATCCGGATCGAATTCCCAACCGGACCGGCCTGGTTGCCCGTGCCAGGCGCGCCAGGCGCCGATCACCGCGTCGAAGTTGGAAACCAGCGCCATCGCCAGCACCATCAGGTGCGCGGGGATCCAGTCCAGCGCCAACGCGAAGCGGCGCGCGGCGTGGCGGGTGCGCGGATCAAGCTCATCGTCACTGGAAGCCGTCACCCAGGCCAGTCGATACGCCAACGCGCCGGTCGGACCGAGCAGGAAAAACCAGAACAACACGCCGAAGCGGCGCCGCAGCGACGCCGTCACGACGGCTTCGACCAACTCCGGCGCCGTGAACGCGTTTGGCGCGCCGTCGGGCACGCTGCGCAAGTGCGCCGCCGCCGCCACGCGCTGCGCGGGATCGTCTTCCTGCAACACCGCATCCATATCGCTTTCGAGTTCGCGCGGGCCGAAGGTGTAGAACAGCATCAGGATCGCAAACGCGAGTCCGGCCAGGGTGTAGATCCAGCCCTGGATGAAATGCGCGACCAGCGCGCACACCACCACCGGCAACACCAGTGCCAGCGCGACGCGACCGCCGCCTTCGGCGAAATCCAGCAC
>DASSNC010000089.1:0-4573 GCA_035688305.1 Rhodanobacteraceae bacterium | reverse complement strand
GAACAAAGCGCACCGCGAAACCAGCGGGTTTTGTTTTAGTCAATGGCCGACTCGCGGCAGCCATCAGCGATCCCGTGATAATGACCCTACACCGACGAGCACGAGCACAAGTGGGTTCGGGGCTAGGCCTTAAGCGGCCAGAGCGTAGACGTCGTCGTTCGCGTCTAGTTTTTTGCCATCGGATTATCGAGGAAGATGACGCCCTCGGCATGCTCCGTGCTACTTCACTGCCCCCGTCGAAGCCAGGTCGCCCCCGGGGAAGTCCAATGATGCGGGCGGCCATGCAGGAAATCAATCGCGGCGGCTGGCATCATGTGGAGTTCGTTCATCGGCTGAAACCTGGCGGCAACGCATGGGCAACATCGTCTGGCTGGCGTCCTATCCGAAATCCGGCAACACCTGGCTGCGCGCGTTTCTTGCCAACCTCCTGGCTAACCGCGCCGATCCGTTGCGTCCGGATGAAATTCGCGATTTCACCGATTCCGAGGCGCGTGCGGACCGCTTCAGCGAGCTTGCAGGCCGCCCGAATACGGAATTGACGGCCAACGAGATCGCCGCCTTGCGCAGCGACGTCCACGCATTGATTGCGCAGCGGGCACAGGGCACGCGCCTGCTGATGACGCACAACTTCTGCGGCAGCTTCGATGGCTATCCGGTTTTCAACTGGCAGGTAACGGCGGGCGCGATCTATGTGGTACGCAACCCGCTGGACGTGGCGGTCAGCATGACCCATCACTTCGGGTTGAGCGTGGACGAAGCCACCGAGCGGCTGGGTGACGATCGCGTGGCGTCGGTCAACGACGAACTGTTCGTCAGCCACTTCATCGGCTCATGGTCGACGCACGTTTCCGGCTGGGCCGACATGGCCGAGCGCGCGCCAGGCAAGGTGATCGTGCTGCGTTACGAAGATCTGCTGGACAAGCCGGCGAAGCATTTTGCCAAGGCAGCGAAGCTGATGGGGCTGGGGCAGGACAAAAAGAGGATCGAGCGCGCGGTGAAACACACCGCCTTCCAGACCCTGGCTGCGCTTGAACAGAAGCATGGCTTCGTGGAAGCGGTCGATGAGAAGACGCGGTTCTTTTTCAAGGGTCGCGCCAACCAGTGGCGAGAGGCGCTGAGCCGTGAGCAGGTGCAGCGCATCATTGATGACCATCGCGATCAGATGCAACGGTTCAAGTACGTGCCGGCCGGATACTGATGCCGCGTAGTCCTTGCCGCGACGTCAGCGTGCCGTGGAAGCCAGCCAGTTCCGCCCGAGTGCGCGTAGTTGCCCGATGAAAAGCACCGTCCAGGCCAGGCAGCCGACGCCGAACATGAAGTCGGGCAGGTAGCCGAGAAAATTCAGGTGCAGCGCGCGCATCATGCGCAGGGTTGCGACCGCGTACATCCCGATCGGGAATACGGCGCCCCAGTACATCGGGTCGTAGGTGAACGGGAAACGCTTGATGCCGTGGCGCCAGATCGCCAGTACCACCAGCATCGGGATCCACCAGCTCCCGGTGGCCCAGTAAAACACCGTGAAACCCTTGATGAAAGGCAACATCGAGTCCAGGAAGGGGGCGTGCGGGGTGTTGTCGATGAGCAGCGTACCGGCCAGTGCGGAAATCGCCATCGCGCCCATGTTGATCCAGTAAGGGGGCGACAGGTCCGCGGCCTGGAACCGGAAAAACGTGTAGCGGTAGAAGATCAGCGACATCATCCAGATGTAGAACATGCCACCCCACAGCCACATCGACAGCGCGAAGAAGTTCAGCTCCAGCCGCGCCGGCTGCGGGATGTATCCGGCGATCTGTGCCGCGAGTACCGCCATGGACTGGGTGGCGACCACCGCCAGCAGCCAGCCGCCATTGATGCCCTGGTCGAGTGACGGTTTGTGCGACTTGACCGTCAGCACCGTAAAAATGGTGTAGGTCAGGCCGATCCATGCCGCGAGGCCGACAATACCGAGCAACATCGCGAGCCAGACTGCGCCGCCGATCAGCAGGGCCTGGCTGCCGAGGATGGAGCACGCAGCCACGAAGGTGAAAAAACCGGGTGCCTGCAGGTGGTCGAACAAATCATCGACGGTGCGTCGCGTGTGCCACGCGACGCGTGCCACCGCCAGTACACAGATGATGGCGAACAGCAGGCCGTTCAGCGCGAACAGCGCTCGTGCAAGCATCGCATGTCCGAGCAGGTGCGCGCCCAGCGACAAGATGCCGGTAGCCATGACCATGCTGAAGTAGCCTGGCGACATGGTTTCGATCGACGCGCGCAGGTGCACGACAAAGCCGCCGGCTGCGGGTGTTTCGGGGTTGGAGCCTGCGGCGTTCATGGCGTCATGGCCTGTGCCGGGTGTGGCCGGTGGCGCGGCGGTTACTGCACCAGTGGTGATGCCGCGGCGTCGAGATCCACGCCTTCGAGTTCGGCGTTGCCGGCCAGCAAGCGCACGTATTGCGAAAGCGCGCGCGCTTCGCTGCGGCGTCGCAGTTCGGCGGCGACATCGTCGCGCACGAAATCGAACGGCAGCTGCTTGCCTTCGATGCGCTGGTCGATCGAGATGATGTGGAAGCCGTGGCGGGTGGTGACGAGCTTGGGCAGGATGCCGATGGTGGTGGCGTCGCCGAACAGCGCCTTGTCGAATTCCGGCACCGTCTCGCCGCGCTGCAGTTGCCCGAGGTTGCCGCCTTGCGCGCCGGACGGGCAGTTGGAGTGTTCCTTCGCGCGCTCGCCGAACAGCTGCGGATTGTTCTGCAGTTCGTGCAGCATGGATTCGGCGACGCCGCGGATGGCGGGAACCGGCGAGCCGGGCGTGATCTGGAACAGAATGTGGCGCGCACACACGAGATCGCCCGAGCGGAAGCGCTGCTTGTTGGCATCGAACCAACGCGCGCATTCCTCGTCGGTCGGTTCCGGCACCGCTACTTCCTCGGCCAGCGTGCGCTCGATCGCCTGCTCGATGTCCGTGCTGTTTGCTTCGTTGCCGAGAAAGCCGAGTTCGCTGGCACGCTGGCGCAACAGTTCATGCACCGCGGCCAGTTCCGGCGTCGGCCAGGCCGATGCATCGATTTCGACGTCGTTGATTTTCATTTCACGGGATTCGCAGCGCGCGTGTCCTTGCGCACGATCTGGTAGGGGCGGAACAGGTACGCGATCGAGCCGACCCCGCTCCAGATGTGCACCATGCGGGTGAAGGGCGAGACCAGGAAGATGGTGAACCCGAGCAGGATGTGGGTCTTGTACACCCAGGAAATTCCCTGCAGCATCGCCGCGCCACCACCCTGGAAATACACGATGGATTGGACATAGGCGACCAGGCGCTCGAATTCGGCACCGGCCATGTGTTGCGCCGAGATCGGGACGGTCGCGATGCCAAGCGCCAACTGGGCCCACAACATGACGATGATCGCGATGTCCCACTTGCGGCTGTTGCCACGCACGCGCCGGTAATACAGGCGGCGGAACACGAGCACCGACAGCCCGATGATGGCAACGACTCCGGCGATGCCGCCGATCACCATCGCGAGCAGCATGTGTTGGGTCGGACTCATCAGCCACAGCACCAGTCGCTCCGGCATCAGGAAGCCGACGAAGTGGCCGAGCACCACGATCAATACGCCGTAATGGAACAGGTTGGAGCCCATCCGCAACTGTTGCGTGCGCAGCGTTTGCGAGGAATCACTCTTCCACGAGTACGGTTCGCGGTCGAAGCGGATCAGGCTGCCGAGCAGCAGCACCGCAAGACAGATGTACGGGTAGATGTTGAACAGGAAATTGTCGAGCGTCGTGGGGATCATGCTGGCATCTCCGGCTGCAGCTTGGCTGTCATGCAGTGCGATGTTCGGGGGTGACGGCCGGAATCGGGTCCGGTGGCGCGAACGCCGGTTTTTCTTCCCACGCGCGGTCGATATCTTCCGGTGGCGGTACCGGCGCGCGTGCGTCGAGGCCTTTTTCACCGCCGAGTGCGAGCAGTGCCGCCATCACCGCCGCGTAGCGGCTGTGCTTCTGCAGCAGCGTATTGCCGAGCTGGCGCAACACGTGTGCAACCTCGCCGATGGTGTCGCGGACTTCCGCGGCGTCGCGGCAACTCAGGTATTCGAGCAACAACGGCAGGTGGTCGGGCAATTCATCGCTGGATTCCTGCATGCCCGCATCGCGATAGCGCTGGCGCAATTCCAGCATCGCCGGTCCACGTTGGCGGCCATCGCCATGCACGTGCTCGAACAGGTTCAGCGAAGTGCGGCGGCCGCGGTCGAACAGGTCGACGTAGCGGCCCTCGGCTTCCAGTTCGTCGCTGCCTGCGATTTCGTCCACCAGGGCGGTCAGATCAGCCTTGTGCTGCGACTTGATCGCACCGGTTGTACGGATCGCATCCGCGATCTCGGGCAGCGCCGCGCGCAACTCGCCGTCGGGGTAGGTGAGCAGGGCGGACAGGGCACGCAGCAGCAGGGCAGGGTTGCGGGACATGGGCGGGATCTCAGTCGGCGTCGTCCAGCTCGCGTACCGGCAGCATCTTGCGCCGGCCCATCTTGCCGCCGAACAATCCGGCCTTGGCGTCGATGCCGTCGCAGCCGTTGCCGAAGGTGAAGCCGCA
>DASSNC010000044.1:0-45981 GCA_035688305.1 Rhodanobacteraceae bacterium | reverse complement strand
CCAACTGCTGCGGGCCATCGGCGAGCGCCTCGCCGAGCTTGTGGACGATCCGGAGTTGCTGTGCCGGATGGGGGGCAACAAATTCGTGCTGGTTTTCGCGGACCCGGGTGCCGATGCCGACCAACTGGAGGCTGGCGAGCGAACGGCGGCGGTGCTGAAGGAGCCTTTTGCCGTGGGTGGCTTGAGCCTGCGCATGACAGCGAGCGTCGGCGTCGCGGCGTTTCCCGATACGGGCTCCGATGTGCGGGAGTTGTTGCAGCAGGCTGCCTCCGCCTCGCGCGCGGCGAAGCGTGGGGGCGGCGACGAAGTGCGCGTGTTCGTGCCCGAGCAGCGCGAGTCGCTGAATACGCGACTGCGCATGGGGGCGCGCCTGCGCGGGGCGGTGGAACGCGGCGAACTGGAGTTGCACTACCAGCCGCTCGTCAACACGTCCAAACGCGAAGTAGTCGGGATGGAAGCGCTGGTGCGCTGGCGCCATGCGGACCTGGGCCTGGTGATGCCGGACAAATTCATCCAGCTGGCCGAAGACCTTGGCATGATCGCCGCCATCGGGCGCTGGGTGTTGCACGAAGCCTGCATGCAGGCCCGCCGCTGGCTCGATTGCGGCGTCGGCGAATTCGGCATGTCGGTCAACGTTTCGGGGCTGCAGATGCGCGGCGAGCAACTGCTGGAAGACATCGGCCAGGCACTGAACGCTGCGCGGTTGCCTGCGCGTTGCCTCGAGCTGGAGCTGACCGAGACCGCGATCATGGCCAATCTTGAGCAGGCCGTGGCACTGATGCAGCAGGTGCGCGGCCTAGGGGTCCGCTGGTCATTGGACGATTTCGGCGTCGGGCAATCCAGCATGGTCTACCTGCAGCGGCTGCCGGTCAGCCGCCTGAAGATCGACCAGTCGTTCGTGCGTGCGATGCCGGAAGACGTGCGCGCGACTCGGATCTGTCGCGCCGTGATCGGGCTGGCGCACGAGTTCGGGTTTTCGGTGGTGGCCGAGGGCGTGGAAAAGGCGGTGCAGCTGGAATTCCTGGAGCGCAACGGCTGCGAACTTGCGCAGGGCTATTTCCTCAGCCGCCCGGTGACCGCCGACGCGATGCTGGCCATCTTGCGCGAGCCCGTGCTGCGGCCACACGAGCCGCAAACGACCGACGGCGCGGGACGTGACACGGTGCTGCTGGTGGATGACGAGAAGAACGTGCTGCGCGCGTTGGCGCGGTTGCTGCGCCGCGACGGCTACCGGATCGTCACGGCTGGAACCTTCGAGGAGGCCTTCGAGGCACTGGCCGAGCACGAAGTACAGGTGGTGGTGTCCGACCACCGCATGCCCGATGGCAAGGGCACGGATTTCCTCGGGCGCGTCAAGGCTTCCTACCCCGAGACGGTACGGTTGATCCTGAGCGGCTACGCCGACATCGATACGGTCACTGCGGCGATCAACGTCGGCGCCGTGCACCGCTTCATGACCAAGCCCTGGAACGACGACGAGTTGCGTGACGCCGTGCGCGAAGCGATGCGTCTGGCGCGTGCGGGCGCCGACCGCGACACCTGAGTCGGAGGCACATGCGGCGGAGTGTGCCAGGCAGGGTGTTGATGCACACCCTGCCAGTGCGGGTCATGGACGATCCGCTGCGTTGCAAAATGCGGGACCGCCCCCTTGCGGTGATCGGCTAGATGTCACCGACGTCGAGGCAGATCGCGCCGGAGTCATCGCGCGCCACGTGGGTGATGCCGGGGCATTCGGCTTCCAGTTTGCGCATGCTTGCGGTCTCGTGGGTCCACGCCCCCGCGCCGGCCCTTACCCGGTCGGCGAGCTGCTCGTTCTCGCGATGCAGGTCGCGGGTCAGCAGTGCCTGCACCAGTGCCAGCTGCAGTTCCTTGTCGTTCCACGGCTTGGGCACGAAACGGAATACCTGGGTCTCGTTGAGCGCCGCCAGCACGACGGAGAAATCGCCGTGGCCACTGATGATGATGCGCATCGCATCGGGTTGGAGCTGCTGCGCATGGCTGAGGAACTCGAGGCCGCCCATGCCCGGCATGCGCAAGTCGGAAATCACGACGTCGTAGTCGGTCTCTTCGAGGCTGCGCAGGGCTTCGTTCGGATCGTTGAACCCGGAAATTTCGCAGGGTTGGGCCAGCCAACTCGCGGGAATACGCGTGATCACTCGGCGCATGGCGCTGACGATGGCGGGTTCGTCGTCGAGAAGAAGGATCTTGTACATGTTGGCAACTCCTGGGTGGTCAGTGGACCGGGCGATGGTTGACTGGCAAGGTGATCGTGAAGGTCGTGCCGCGGCCGGGGGCGGAGCGAACCGCGATGTCACCGCCATGCTTCTTGACGATGCTGTAGCCGATCGACAATCCGAGACCGGTGCCCTTGCCGACGGCCTTGGTGGTGAAAAACGGTTCGAAGATGTGGCTGAGGACCTGTTCGTCCATGCCGCAGCCGTCGTCGGAAATCTCAACCTCGACTGCGGTCTTGCCGATCGCGCGGGCGCGCACTTCGATGTGCCCGTCGGCGCTGATGGCGTGGGTGGCGTTGACGAGGAGATTCATGAACAACTGGTTCAGCTGGGTCGGGTTGCATTCGACCAGCGGCAGCGGGTCGAAGGAAGTCGAGCACTTCAGGAAGCGGCCGCTGAGGCTGCGCACGATTTCGATGGTGCTGTCGAGCGTGCGGCGCACGTCGTACAGCTGGAATGCCTCGCCCGGGTCGTTGCGCGAAAAGTCGCGCAGGTTTTGCACGATGTGGCGGATCCGTTCCACGCCTTCGCACGACTCTTCCAGCAGTGCCGGGAGGTCCTGCAGGATGGCGTCGTAGTCGATTGCCCGCTTGCGGGTTTCCAGTACTTGCCGGCGTTCTTCGCCGGTCGTTTGGGTCTCGCGCAGCAATTCATCACCCAGTTCCAGCAATCCGAACAGCTTGTTCGCGTAGTCGCGGAACGTGCCCAGGTTCGATTGCACGTAGCAAATCGGGTTGTTGATCTCGTGGGCCATCCCGGCCGCGAGCTGGCCTACGGTGGCCAGTTTCTCGGTGTGGATCAGGCCGAGCGATTCGGCGTCGTTGGCCGCAGCGGTCCGGGGCATCGCAGTGCCGGCCGGCACGCTGGCGCCGTCACCCTGGGCCGGGCGGATGGTGACACTGTGCAGCCCACTGCCGCCGCAAGCGCGCCACTGGCGGACCACCGCCAGCGGGTTGCCGTTTTCATCGTCGCAGACGAGATTGTCCTCGCAGTCACACTGGCTGCAGCCATCGCCCTCCGGGCATGCTGGCGGGGATGCGATCAGTCGTGCGAGGCCGAGCGCGGGGTCACTGTGGACCACCGTCGCCAGCCGGCGCGCGGGAGCGTTGGCGTAGGCGAGCGTGCCGTCCGCATGCAGCACCGCGATCGACAGCGGCAAGGTCTCGAGGATCGCCTCGGCATCCATTGTCAAAACTTCACGCACCATGACGTTCATGGCTTTGCCCGACCTTGGCGCATCGCGCCCACTGGGTTTCCTTGCTTACCCAATGTGCATCGAACGTGCCCATCGCGCGCCGACGGCGCGTTTGTATCGGTTTGTTGCAAAGCGTGCGCCGGATCGAGACCTGCGTCACGCTATGACTGCGCGCGCGGCCCCGTTGTGGCCACGACGAGGTGGTCAGGTCCAGGCCGCAGCGCCCAGCCAGAAAGTCAATGAGCGCAAGGCGTCATCGCAGGCATGTGCCTGCGGCGCGGGGCGGATGCAGGTCAGCGCGACTTCTTCAGCGCGCCGGCGACCACCAGGATGCCACCCACTACGATGCCGGCGTAGCCAATCGGTGCCGGCACGGGCTTGTCGATACTGGTCTTGACCTCGAACTGGCCGAGCTTGATGGGAGTCTCGGTGCTGGGGTAAGTCAGCTTGCCCATGGCGATCCAGACGCCGAGCGCAATCAAGACGATTCCAACGACGATGGCGGCGATGCGCATGGATTTCTCCCCGACGGTGTGTATCGGCGAGGCTACACGAACTGCCGGAACGGCGCCTGAAAGCGCATGCCTCGCGCGCTCGCGAAAGCTCGACGCTCAGCGCGTCGATGAAGACAGGGCAGGCTTTTTCAACAACCTGTTAAATAAAATGCCCCGAGAGCCAGGGGGGAGCTCTCGGGGCGGCGGAGCCAAACCTGGGGAGGGGTTGGACTCCGGGGGTTCGCTCAGGGAGGTGAGTGAACCGGGACGCCGTTGCGTGCGTCCGAAAACTTAGATGGGGTTCCACTGGGGAAGTTCAAAGTCTTTTTTCAAATGAATTTAGACTTCGTTCATTCGCCTGAAGACCCATGACTTCCAGCCTACGTTTGGACGGCCATTTGTCTGCACGGTCCTTGACCACACGGTACTCAACAAGTTCCGGATCTGTGTGAAGGTTCCGTTACAGCAGCGCGCAGCACGCGCGCTGCAACCCTTCGGTTCAACGGCGGAGGCCACGCTGCAGACCAGCGGCAAAGCCGGGCACGCCATCGCAAGCGCCCGGCGTCCGCGTGCTGCCACCGTCAATGCGCTTCGCCCCAATTGGCGCCCACGCCGACATCGACCACCAGCGGCACCGAGAGGCTGGCCGCGCCCTCCATCCGTGCGCGCACGCCTTCGCGCACGGCCTCGACTGCGTCGGCGCGCACTTCGAACACCAGTTCGTCGTGTACTTGCATCAGCATGTGGGTGTCGTCGTTGCGTTCGCCAAGCCAGCTATCGACGGTCACCATTGCACGCTTGATGATGTCGGCCGCGCTGCCCTGCATCGGCGCGTTGATCGCGGCGCGCTCGGCGCCGGCACGCTGCGCCGCGTTGCGGGAATGGATGGCGTCCAGGTACAGCCGCCGGCCGAACAAGGTTTCCACGTAGCCGTCGCGCTTCACTTGTTCGCGGGTGGCGTCCATGAACGTCTTCACGCCCGGGTAGTGTTCGAAATAACTTTGCACGTGCCCGACTGCTTCGCTGCGCGGGATGCCGAGTCGCTGCGCGAGGCCGTGCGCGCTCATGCCGTACATCAGCCCGAAGTTGATCATCTTGGCCACGCGCCGCTGCTCGGACGAGACGTCGCCGAGCGCGACGCCGAACACTTCGGCGGCGGTGGCGCGGTGCACGTCTTCGCCATGCTGGAACGCGCGCGTCAGCCCCGGATCGCCAGAGAGGTGCGCCATGATCCGCAGCTCGATCTGCGAGTAGTCGGCCGCCAACACCACCCAGCCTTCCGGGGCGATGAAGGCGTCGCGGATACGCCGGCCTTCCTCGCTGCGCACCGGGATGTTCTGCAGGTTCGGGTCGGTGGACGACAGGCGCCCGGTCGCGACCGCGGCCTGGTGGTAACTGGTGTGGACGCGCCCGCTACGCGGGTTGACCATTTCCGGCAGCTTGTCGGTGTAGGTCGAGCGCAGCTTCGCGAGTTGCCGGTAATCGAGGATCAGGCGCGGCAGTGCGTGCTGGTCGGCGATCGCCTCCAGTGCTTCCTCGTTGGTCGATGCTTGTCCGGTCGGCGTTTTCGCGTGCACCGGCAGGCCGAGTTCGTCGAACAGCAGCGCCTGCAGTTGCTTGGGTGAGTCGACGTTGAATTCGTGTCCGGCCAGGCGCTGCATTTCATCTTGCAGCGCGAGCATGCGCTTGCCGAGTTCGCTCGATTGCCGGCGCAGGGCGGCGACATCGATCAACACACCGCGCTGTTCCATCCGCGCCAGCACCGGCACCAGCGGCATCTCGATGTCGCTGAACACCTTGGCCAGCGAGGGCTGCTTTTGCAGCTCCGGCCACAACGCGTGGTGCAGGCGCAACGTGATGTCGGCATCCTCGGCCGAGTAGCGGCAGGCGGTGTCGAGATCCACCTGCGAGAACGAAATCTGCTTGGCGCCCTTGCCGGCCACGTCCTCGAAATGGATGGTGTCCACACCGAGCCAGCGCTTGGCCAGCGTATCCATGTCGTGGCGGTTGGCCGTCGCGTTCAACGCGTAGGATTCCAGCATGGTGTCGAAGGCGATCCCGCGCACCTCGATGGCGTAGTTCGACAGGACGTTGCAGTCGTATTTGGCGTGCTGGCCGACTTTCGGGCGGGCCGCGTCTTCAAGGATCGGTTTCAGCGCGTCGAGCACGGCGGCGAGGTCGAGCTGCTGCGGCACCCCGGGGTAGTCGTGGCCGACCGGGATGTAACACGCACTGCCGGGTTCGACCGCCAACGAAACGCCGACCAGGCGCGCCTGCATCGGATCGAGCGCCGTGGTTTCGGTGTCGAAGGCAAGCAGCTCGGCGCTGCGCAACTTTGCGAGCCAGGCGTCCAGTTGCGGCTGGCTGGTGACGAGTTCGTATTGGGGTTCGGGACCGGGGACCGGGGGCCTCGGACCGGACGGTGGTGGGTTCTGCGGAGATGTCGGCTCTTTTGCATCGGCCGAAGCGGGGGCACCCGCCCTCGCGCCGCGGCTCGCCTTTCCCGGTTCCTGGTCCCCGGTCCCCGATCCCTGTTGTTCCAGCTCCTTCAACCCCTGCCGGAATTCGTAGCGCGTGTAAAGTTCGCGTAGTGCCTCCACGTCGCGTTCGAGCAACTTCAGGTCCCGCGGCCCCCGGTCGAGATCGACATCGGTCTTGATCGTGGCGAGTTGCCGCGACAACGGCAGTTGCGCCAACGTCGCGCGCAGGTTCTCGCCGATCTTGCCTTTCACGTCATCGGCGTGCGCGATCACGGCGTCCAGCGAGCCGTACTCGTTCAGCCACTTTGCCGCGGTCTTGGGACCGCACTTGGGCACGCCCGGGATGTTGTCGATTGCATCGCCCATCAGCGCCAGGTAGTCGATGATGCGCTCGGGCGGCACGCCGAACTTTTCGATCACGCCCGCGCGGCCCATGCGCGTGCGCGACATGGTGTTCACCAGCAAGATATTCGGATTGACCAGTTGCGCGAAATCCTTGTCGCTGGTGGAAACTTCCACCTCGATGCCATCCGCCGCCGCGCGCGTGGCCAGCGTGCCGATCACGTCGTCGGCTTCCACCCCCGGCACGCGCAGGATCGGCAAGCCCAGCGCCGCCACGGTGCTGAGCATCGGCTCGACCTGTGCGCGCAGGTCGTCCGGCATCGGCGGGCGGTTGGCTTTGTATTCCGGGTACAGCGCGTCGCGGAACGTCGGCCCCGGTGCGTCGATCACGAAGGCGGCGTAGTCCGGCTGCGCGGCGAGCGTCTCGCGCAGCATCTGCACCACGCCGAACAATGCGCCGGTGGGCTCGCCCGCCGCATTGGAAAGCGGCGGCAGCGCGTGGAAGGCGCGGTACAGGTAACTTGAACCGTCGATAAGCACGAGTTTCGGCATGCGCCGATTGTCGCACGCACCTCACGGCCTGATCACGCGCCGCGTGTATGCTTGAAGCCGGCAGACATCAAGGAGACGCGTCGTGAAAGTCGCACTATGGCTGGCATGCTGCGCCGTGTTGTTCGCGTTGCCTGTCGCGCACGCGCAAACCGTGCTGGCACACGCATCCTCGGCACCGCCACCGGCGTTGCCGCCGCCCGGCATGAACGATTCCGGCCCGACCACGCAGTCGATCCCCTTGCCGAGCACCAGCGTCCGGCCGTCGGTCGCGCCCGCGGCGCAGCAGCAAGATGGCAAGGGCGAGGCACCACCGGATGTGGCGGTCACCACCAACGCCAACGGCGACACTGTGGAGACCTACAGCCGCAACGGCCATGCGTACATGGTGCGGGTCACACCCAAGCATGGCGTGCCGCAGACCTATCACGAGAACAATCCCAGCGGCAGCCTGGTGCACGATCCGCGGCTCGGACCGGTGGCGCCGGTCTACTACACGATTTACAAGTGGGGCGGTGCGGCCAAGCCGGCGTCGAGCGGTACCAGCGGGCAGTAAGGCAGTGGCGGGAAGGAACCGGATTCCGACGCTATCGCGACCGATGAGCGCCTGAAGTACCGGCGAGCGCAGCAGGTTGTTCAGCGGCTCAGTGGCGGAAGTGCCGCGTCCCGGTGAACACCATCGCCATGTCGTGCGCGTCGGCAGCGTCGATGACTTCCTGATCGCGCCTCGACCCGCCCGGCTGGATCAGCGCGCGCACGCCTGCGTCTGCCGCCAGGTCCACGTTGTCGCGGAACGGAAAGAAGGCGTCGGAGGCCAATACGCTGCCGGCAGTGGCAAGCTTGGCTTCGGCGGCCTTCATGGTGGCGATCTTGACGCTGACGACACGGCTCATCTGGCCCGCGCCGATGCCGATGGTGGCGCCGTCCTTCGCGAACACGATGGCGTTGGACTTCACGAACATCGCCACATGCCACGCGAACAACAAATCGCGCAGTTGTGCGGCGTCCGGCACGCGTTTCGTCACCACCTTGAGGTCGGACAACATCAGGGTGTCCGAATCGCCATCCTGCACCAGCATGCCACCGGCGATGCTGTGGAACTTGCGTTGCACCGCACCCGGCACCGCCGGCCATTCACCGGTGGCGAGCGCCCGCACGTTGGGTTTCTTCCTGATCGCGGCCAGCGCGTCTTCGGAGAACGACGGCGCGGCCAGCACCTCGACGAACTGCCTGGCAAGGATCTGCTGCGCCAGCGCCGCGTCGATCGGCCGGTTGAAGGCGATGATGCCGCCAAACGCGGAGGTGGCATCGCATGCGAAAGCGCGTTCGTAGGCGTCGATGGAATCCTCGCCCAGCGCGACGCCGCACGGGTTGGCGTGCTTCACGATCACGCAGGCCGGGGTCTTGTCGAAAGCCTTGACGCATTCGATGGCGGTGTCGGCGTCGACGAAATTGTTGTAGCTCATTTCCTTGCCGGTCAGCACCGTGGCGCCCGCCGCGGTGCCTGCGATGGCGCCGCCTTCCCGGTACAAGGCAGCGGCCTGGTGCGGGTTCTCCCCGTAACGCATTTCCTGCGCGCGGTGCAGCGTGAGGTGCACGGTCGGGGGATAGGCCTGCGTCGGTTCGCCCTCGGCGCGGGCAGCAATCCAGTCCGCGATCATGCCGTCGTAGCGCGCGGTATGCGCGAACACCTTGGCGGCGTAGCCGCGGCGCTGTTCGAACGAGGTGCCGCCGTCACGCCGCAGGATCTCGATGAGTTCGGCGTAGTCGGCGGGCTCGCACACCACGGTGACGCGGTCGTGGTTCTTGGCGCCGGCACGCAGCATCGCGGGGCCGCCAATGTCGATCTGTTCGATGGCGTCGGGGTAGTTCACACCGACGTGTGCAACCGTGCGCGCGAACGGATACAGGTTCACCACCAGCAGGTCGATGGGGGCGATCGCCAGTTCGCGCATCACCGCATCGTCGGTGCCGCGCCGGCCCAGCAAGCCGCCGTGGACCTTGGGGTGCAGGGTCTTGACGCGGCCGTCCATGATCTCGGGATAACCGGTCAGTTCGCTGACGTCGCGGACCGGCACGCCGGCTTCGCGCAGGTTGCGGGCGCTGCCGCCGGTGGAGATGATTTCGATACCCAGTGCTGCGAGTGCGCGACCGAGGTCGGCCAGTCCGGTCTTGTCGGAGACACTCAGCAGTGCGCGACGCGTGGTGACGATGCCCGATCCTGTCATGGATGACGATTTCCCTGTGTAGGTCAGTCGATGCCGAGTTCGCGCAGCTTCTTGCGCAGCGTGGCGCGATGGATGCCCAGTACCTCGGCAGCGCGGCTGTGGTTGCCGCCGCTCCATGCCAACACCTCGCGCAACAGCGGCGGCTCGATCTCGCGCAACATGCGGGCATACAACCCCTCGCGGCACGGTGTGCCGTTCAAGTCGGCGAGGTAGCGGCGCGCGCTGTTCGCCATGCAGTCGCCGAGGGTTTGCGCGGGTTGCGTTGCGGCGCCGCGTTGACCGGCGGCCAGTTTCGATGCGGTAGGAGTAGCAGTTTCCACGGGACCTGTCGGGTTGGGCGCAGGCGCGCGGCGGGGCCCGCACGCAGCAACCGGTTAGTCTAGCAGCATGCGGCCGGCATCGCGCCGCTGCTGGAAGTCACTCGAAGCCGAACTGGAAGTTGACCGCGCGTTTGCCCGGGTCGGCCACCTCGAAGGCCACGGCCACGGTCGCCCCCGGCGTAATGCCCGCGGCGCGGCGGGCGGGATCGGGCATGTATTCGGTGGGACGGAAACGGCGCATGGCGACCGGATTGCCGTCGATGTCGCTCAGTTCGACGACCACGAGCGGCCACGGCTGGGGGAACGCTGCAGTGTTGCGCAACGTGGCCGTGATCACCAGCGCACCGGCGGTAACGGGGTCGGGGCGGATGTCGCGCGACACCAATTCCAGCCTGGAAACGTCGCGGATCAGCGGCAGATGGCAGGGCAGGTTGCTGCACACCTGCGCAACCCAGGGACGGGTCTGGGGATTGCGGAACAATGCCGCGCGCTGGCTCCACGCCAGTTGCGCCGCCAGGGTCAGCGCCAGCAACAGGCAACCGCACGTCCACCAGAGACCCGCGTGCGCGTACCAGCGTGCGCGCGGACGGACGTACACATGCGCGGGGTCAGGTGGCTCAGCGTGCGCGGCATCAACGAAGTCTCCGTCAGCGGGCGCAACAGCGACGTCGGAAAGCGCTGCATCCGTGGCATCCCCGGCCGTGCTGTCCGCCTGGTCGCCGGGTTCACCGGGTACTGCCAGCGACAACTGCGGGCTTGCGTCGGTATGCGTCGTGGCCGCGGATTCCGGAACGGCGCCGTCCGCCGCGGACGCTTCAACAGAGTCAGGGTCGGCGTCGTTGCCATCGGCCGGTGTGGTGTTTCGCTGTGACACGGACCCGCGACGCTCGAATTCAATCGCGGCGAGCTCATCCGGCGACAGCGGAATGATGTCGAGCTCGGCGAAACGCGCTTGCACGGGTGTCGCGTGCGTCGGCGACCCATCCCCGATGGGGTCGACGGCGCCGGATGGAAGGCCGGTGACTTCGGAGATCAGGGCGGCCGTGAGGTCCGCTTCGGAATTGTCCGGTGGCTCGGCGCTTGCAGCCGTGGGCGCGGGTTCGGCCGGCGGAAGTTCAGCGCCGGGTTGTGTCGCAGATGGTGCGTCGTCAGCGGCGGTGGGCGCCGGCTTCTCGCGCCGCCGCTTGCGCCGCGCGACCGGCTCTGATCCGGGTTCCGCCGCGGTCACCGCGGTCGTCAGCGTCAACACCCGCGGTTCGGCATCGCCATCGCCGAGCGTGGCGTCCGGCTCCGCCGGCAAGGTGTCGCTCAAGCTGCGCAGCGCATCGAACCGCTTCGCGCACTTCCCGCAATGCACGATGCCGAGCGAGGCTTGCAGCGCCTCCTCGTCGATCTCGAAGATCGTCCGGCATTCGGGGCATTGGGTGTACATCGGGCGGGGCCGGCTGCGTGGATCGATGGAAAGCGTAGCAACGTTGCGACGATTCGGCACGGCTGGCCCGCACGGCGCTGATGCTCAAACCGGGGCCGGCGCGTTTCCGTCGATCCGCACCCAGTCGTCGCGCGTCGTTGCACGCAGGTCCGTGAAGCCGCACGCGGCGTAGCGCTCCAGCAGCCCCCATTGCTGCCCGGCGAGGATGCCGGAGAGCGCAAACGGCGCACCCGGTTCGCACAACGCCGCAAAACGCGGGGCGAGTTCATGCAACGGGCCGGACAGGATGTTGGCGACGAAGGCATCGCCGCGCGAGTCGCCAGGCAAGTCATTCGGCAGGTACAACGACAGGCGCTCAGCGACGCCGTTACGCGTCGCGTTGTCGTGCGAGGAAGTGAGAGCCTGAGGATCGTTGTCCACGCCGATCGCGGCTGCAGCGCCGAGCTTCAAGGCTGCGATGGCGAGCACGCCGGAACCGCAGCCGTAGTCGATGACGGTCTTGCCCACGAGAGCAAGCGAATCCAGCCATTCCAGGCACAGCGCGGTGGTCGGGTGCGTGCCGGTGCCGAAGGCCAGGCCGGGGTCGAGACGGACCAGAGCCGTGTCCTCGTCGCCGGCCGGTGGGTCGATGTTCCACGGATAAATCCACAGGCGCCGGCCAAAGCGCATCGGGCGGAACAGATCCATCCACGCGCGTTCCCAATCCTGGTCGGCGACTTCGCGAAATGCGATGCGGTCGGGCGCAAGTTCCGGCAACGCATCGTGCAACACGTGCAGCAGGCCCGGGCGATCGGTGTCGGCGTCGAACAAGGCCAGCAGGGTCAACGTTTGCCACAACGGTGTTTCGCCGACGCCCGGCTCGAAGATCGCGGCTTCGTCGGGCGTGTCGGCGTCGGCGTCCATCAAGGTCACCGACAATGCGCCGAGATCCTCCAGCGCGGCTTCCGCCTGCGGCTGCTGATCGCTGCGGATGGTCAGGGAAAGCTCGAGCCAGGGCATGGGGCGGGGAGACGGGGAGACGGGGAGACGGAGGCGGGAGGCGGGAGGCGGGAGACGGCAAATGATGACGCGTATTCGGCTTTCCTTCTTCCCGTTTGAGCGAGCGCAGCGAGCGTCGTCTTCCCGTTTCCCCGTTTGAGCGAGCGCAGCGAGCGCCGTCTACCCGTCTACCCGTCTGAGCGAGCGCCGTCTGCCCGTCTCCCCGCGTCAGCTCCCCAGCCCGATGCCCTTCTCCTTCTGCTCGCGAATGCGCTTTTCGAGGTAATGGATGTTGCGGCTACCGTGCTTGAAGCCGGAGTCACCCATGATCCGCTGTTGCAGCGGCAAGTTGGTCTTCACGCCCTCGATCACGGTTTCGCTGAGCGCGGTGCGCATGCGCATGATCGCGGTCTTGCGGTCGAAGCCGTGCACGATCAGCTTGCCGATCATCGAATCGTAGTTGGGCGGAATCCGGTAGCCGTCGTACAGGTGCGTGTCGATGCGCACGCCCGGGCCGCCCGGGGCCTCGAAGCGTTTCACGGTTCCGGGGCAGGGCATGAAGGTGTCCGGGTCTTCCGCGTTGATGCGGCATTCGATGGCGTGGCCGCGCGGGATGATGTCTTCCTGCCGGATCGAAAGCGGCTGGCCGTCGGCGATCAGCAATTGCTCGCGCACCAGATCGACGCCGGTGATGAGTTCGGTCACCGGATGCTCCACCTGGATGCGGGTGTTCATCTCGATGAAATAGAACTTGCCGTCCTGGAACAGGAACTCGAACGTGCCGGCGCCGCGATAGCCGATGCGCAGGCAGGCGTCCGTGCAGATCTTGCCGATCTCGGCGCGCATTTCCGGCGTGATGCCCGGCGCCGGCGCTTCCTCGACCACCTTCTGGTGGCGGCGCTGCATCGAGCAGTCGCGCTCGCACAGGTGGATCGCGTGGCCCTGGCCGTCGGCGAGCACCTGGATTTCGACATGGCGCGGGTTCTCGAGGAACTTCTCCATGTATACCTGATCGTTGCCGAAGGCCGCGCGCGCTTCGGCGCGCGTGGTCGCGATCGCGTTGCCGAGATGGGCTTCGGTGTGCACGTCGCGCATGCCGCGCCCGCCGCCGCCGCCGGCGGCCTTGATCAGCACCGGGTAGCCGATCTTGCGGGCGATTTCGAGGCTGCGTTCGACGTCGTCGTCGAGCGGGCCGTTGGATCCCGGCACGCAGGGCACACCCGCGGCCTGCATGGCCTTGATGGCTTCGACCTTGTCACCCATCATGCGGATGGTTTCCGCGCGCGGGCCGATGAAGGCGAAGCCGGATTGTTCGACCTGTTCGGCGAAGTCGGCGTTCTCGGACAGGAATCCGTAGCCGGGGTGGATCGCGCTGGCGTCGGTGACCTCGGCCGCGGCGATGATCGCCGGGATGTTGAGGTAGCTTTGCGCGGACGGCGGCGGCCCGATGCAGATGGATTCGTCGGCCATGCCGACGTGCTTCAGGTTGCTGTCGACAGTCGAATGGACGGCGACGGTCCTGATGCCCATCGTCTGGCAGGCGCGCAATACGCGCAGCGCGATTTCACCGCGGTTCGCGATCAGTACTTTGTCGAGCATGGGAATCAGCCGATCACGAACAGTGGTTGGTCGAACTCCACCGCCTGCCCGTTCTCGGCCACGATGGCGATGACGGTACCGGCGATTTCGGCTTCGATCTGGTTGAACATCTTCATGGCCTCGATCACGCCGAGCGGATCACCGACCTTGATCTGCTGGCCAACCTTCACGAATGCCTCGGCGCCCGGCGACGCCGCGGCGTAGAAGGTGCCGACCATCGGCGAGCGCACCACGGTGCCTGCGGGCAGGTCCGAATCGGCGGGTGCGGCAGCAGTCGCTGCGGTGGCGGCCGGTGCGGACGCAGCAACCGGCGCGGGTGCCATGGCCGGCGCAGGCGCCGCAACCATCTGCGGCATGGCCATGCCGCCGGTCGGGAAGCGCGACAGGCGCACGACTTCCTCGCCTTCCTTGATCTCGAGTTCCGAGAGGTTGGATTCTTCCAGCAATTCGATCAGTTTTTTGACTTTGCGCAGATCCATGTTGGTCTCGCTGTGGGTTTCGGGTGGTGGGTTTCGGTTGGAATCTAGGGTGCTGCCAGTTGCCGGATGGCGGCATCCAGCGCATAGCGGTAGCTGTCGGCGCCGAAGCCGGCGACGATGCCGACTGCGAGGTCGGAAAAATACGACTGGTGGCGGAACGGCTCGCGCGCGTGCGGGTTGGAAAGGTGCACCTCTATGAACGGGATCGCCACGGCGGCCAGCGCGTCGCGCAGCGCCACCGAGGTGTGGGTGAAGGCTGCCGGGTTGATCAGGATGAAAGCCGTGCCGGCGCGTTTGCTGGCTTGCACCCGGTCGACCAGTTCATGCTCGGCGTTCGACTGGATGCAGGTCAGGGTGTGCCCGGCAGCTTCGGCTTGTACCGTGAGTGCGTGATCGATGTCCGCCAGCGTGGCGCGGCCGTAAACTGCCGGCTCGCGGTCGCCGAGCAGGTTGAGGTTGGGGCCGTGGAGGACGAGGATTTGTGCCACGAAGTTTCAGGCGCTGGAGCTTGAACGGAAGCCGCGAAGTCTGAACCGTCGTTCAACCAATGTCCAGTGATTAGTGCACAATCGCTGGAGTTGCGTGAAGTTAGTCGCGTGTTCGTCTCTTCTGCCTCCAGGGCGAAGGGCATTCACCAAGGATTCGCACGGATACACGAAGTTTGCCGCAGCGCCTGGCTTGATCCGTGATCATCCGTGGTGATACGAAGGAGTTCTCACGCTCTCGGCTCGGCCCGGGCAAGGTTCACTTCAAGGGTTGCGCGCCATCCAGCCAGTCCTTGACCGTGGTCGCATCCAGCACCCCGAGTTTGGTCTTGAGGACGCGCCCGTCGCGGCCGATCAGCACGCTGTAGGGCAGTAGTCCCGCGGTGTCGCCGAAGGTTGTGGTTGGCACCGGGTCGGCGTCGATGCCGATAAGGATCGGATACCCCACCGGCATCTGCTTGAGGAATGCGGCCGCCGAAGCCGGCTGGTCCATCGCGACGCCGACCACTTGCAGGCCGGCGGCGGCCTGTTCGCGTTGCAGCTTGGCCAGCATCGGCATTTCCGACCGGCACGGCGCGCACCAGGTTGCCCAGAAGTTCAGCAACACGACCTTGCCGTGCCACTTGGCCAGCGTGGTGGTTTGCCCGGTGAGATCCGGCAGCGCGTAAGCGCTGGCCGAGTCGCCGATCGCGAGCACGCGAACGCCCGCCGGCGCCGCGGGCTGGGTGGGCAGCGCGTTGGCCCAGCGGTATTGCAGCCACCAGCCGCCAGCCGCCGCAAGACAGGCCAGTACCAGGATCAGGAGCGTGCGGCGGTTCATCACTTCGTGTTTCCTTCCAGCGCGTTGCGCACCATCGCTGTGGTCAGGAGGGTCGGCAACGCGTGGCCGGCGCCGCCGCCGCGCGGGTACGCCACATACAGCGGCACGCCCGGCGCGTGGAATTGCTTGAGGTAGGCGCCGATCTCGGGATCGACGTCGGTCCAGTCGCCTTTCATGTAGACCGTGCCGGTGCGCTGCAGAAGTGCCCGGAACGTTCGCGTGTCGAGCACGGTGTATTCGTTGGCCTTGCAGGTGATGCACCAGTCGGCACTGATGTCCACGAACACCGGGGTGCCGGCGGCGCGCAGTGATTGCAGCCGCGCGGAGCTGAAGGCCACCGCGTCGCCAGTCACCGGCGCGCTGCGCGCAGGCGGTGCGACGTGCGAGATCGCATACAGCGGGACGACCGTGGCGAGCGCCAGCACGAGGGTCAGGACGTGGCCAAGCCGGCGCTCAGGGTGTCCGCGTCCATGCCACCACAGCGCCGCTGCCAACAACACCATCGCGATCAACACCAGCGCCACCGCATCGGCGCCACGCTGGTGGGCGAGCACCCAGACCAGCCACACCGCCGACAGGTACATGGGAAACGCGAGGACCTGCTTCAGCGTTTCCATCCAATGGCCCGGCTTCGGCAGCAGCCGCGCCAGTGCGGGGATCAGGCCGATCAGGGTCAGCGGCAGGGCCAGGCCGATGCCCAGCGCCAGCATCACCAGCAGTTCGTGCACGGGCGGCGCAAGCAACGCGTAGGCCAGCGCCAAGCCCATGAACGGCGCGGTGCACGGGCTGGCCACCACCACCGCCAGCACACCGGTGAAGAAATGCCCGGCCGTGCCGCCACGGCGGGTCAGGCTTTCGCCCACATTGCCGAGGCGCGAGCCGAACTGCACCACGCCCGACATCGCCAGTCCGATCACGAACAGCACGCAGGCCAGCAGCGCCACAATCACCGGTTGCTGCAGTTGGGTGCCCCATCCGACCGCCCGGCCAGCGCCGCGCAGCGCCAGGATCGCCACGCCGATCGCGAGAAAGCTGGCGATGACGCCAGCGGCGTAGGCAAACGCGTGGCGGCGGGCGTCGCTGCGGCTGCTGTTGCTCTCCAGCACGCCGACTGCCTTCACGGCGAGGATCGGCAACACGCAGGGCATCAGGTTGAGGATCAAGCCACCGCCGAAAGCCAGCAGCAGGGCGAGGGCGAGTCCGGTGGAAAGCGGCGTGGTCGAGATTGCGCCAGCGTGCGCTGTCGCTTGCAGATCCGGCAGCGGCTTGGCCGGCGCGGCGGTGAGCGCCGCGGTGATGGAAGCGGTGAGCGCATTGCCCGTCTGTCCAACGCCGTCGGCAAGGTTCGGCCCGGCGCTGGTCCGGATCGGACCGCCGCCGGACGTCGGCAGCGTGAACGTCTCCGTATTCGGCGGGTAGCAGATCTTCGGCGTGATCTCGTGGCAGCCCTGGTAGCTGATGGCCACCTGCAACGTCGCCGGCAGCGCGCCGGTGGCGGTGAATGGCAACGCGCCGGCCACCGTGGCGTGATAGATCTCGACGTCGCCGAGGTACTCGTCGTGTTCCTGCGTGCCCGGCGGCAACTCAAGCGCACCCGCGGTGATGCCGGGGGTCAGGATCTTTGCGTGGATGCGGCCGCGATAAAGGTAATAGTGCGGCGCGATGTCGAAGTGCAGCGCGATATGGCCGGGCTGGTCGACGATCACTTTCAGCGCGAACGCCCTGGTCACCGGCAACAAGCCCTCGCCCGGGCTCAGGCTCTGCGCGAACGCGCCCGTCGCGGCGAGCAACAGCGCCGCCAGCAGGATCAGGCGTGAGAGCAGGTTTCGGGGAAGCGACATGGGAACTACTGCAGCGTGGGTGCCGGCGTGCGCCGCCGGATTGTCGAAGCCGTCATTTTCGCAGGCCCGTGCCGGGATCGCCAGCCGCAGCTGGCGTCAGGGCCGCGTGCCCGCACCGATCCAGTCGAGATACGGCGCGTGGCCGTCGGCAATGTCCAGCGCGATCAGCTCGGGCAGCGCGTAGGGATGCAGTTCGAGCAGTCGCTTGTGCAGGGTGTCGAAACGCTCGCGGGTGGTCTTGATCAATAGCAGTACTTCGGTTTCGTCGTGGAGCTTGCCTTGCCAGCGATAAGTCGAGGCGATGCCGGGGACGCGGTTCACACACGCGGCCAGGCGTTCTTCCACCAGCACGCGCGCGATGCGCGCGGCGGTTTCGGCGTCGGGGCAGGTGGAGAGGCACAGCAGGGCGGTCATGGGCGGGTCTCGCGATCAGGCCAGTTGCTGAGTGTAGGCGGGCCGGAAGGCCCGACCCGTGACGCAAGCCTGCTGGGGTGCGGCCGGTCAGCATTCTGTCGGCCCTTCCGGGCCTCCTACCAACGGAACCACGGGCCTCCCACGAACGTACGGCGTCGGGTGGCCGGGATAGGCCCTGGCGGCTCTGCCACTTGAAACGCACCATTCCGGCCTTACAATTAGCACTCGTCGTTGTTGAGTGCTAACAACGCCAATCCCTCATCCCCCAACGTAGCTGGAGTCGATATGAAGCTTCGTCCGTTGCACGACCGCGTCATCATCAAGCGCCTGGAAGCGGAAACCAAGTCCGCCGGTGGCATCGTCATCCCCGACACCGCGGCCGAAAAGCCCATCAAGGGTGAAGTGATCGCCGTGGGTACCGGCAAGGTCCAGGAAGACGGCAAGGTCCGTCCGATGGCCGTCAAGGCCGGCGACAAGGTGCTGTTCGGCAAGTATTCGGGCACCGAGGTCAAGGTCGATGGCGAGGATCTGCTCGTCATGCGTGAAGAAGATCTGATGGCCATCATCGAGTCGTGAGCTTCGTGGAGCTCGCTCAGGCGTTGTTGCCGCGCGGGACGCACGAATCCTCATTGGCTACAGCCAACCCCGGATCGTTTGCCCGCGCGCACCTGGCCTGAGCTGCGCCCCTCGCTCAGACCTTCGTCCTTTCCAACGAAATCCAAAAGAGACAAGCAATCATGGCAGCCAAAGAAATCCGTTTCTCCGAAGACGCCCGCAGCCGCATGCTGCGCGGTGTCAACGCCCTGGCCAACGCGGTCAAGGCAACCTTGGGCCCGAAGGGCCGCAACGTCGTGCTCGAGAAGAGCTTCGGCGCTCCCACCATCACCAAGGACGGCGTGTCCGTAGCCAAGGAAGTGGAGCTGGCCGACAAGTTCGAGAACATGGGCGCGCAGATGGTGAAGGAAGTCGCTTCCAAGACTTCCGACGCCGCCGGTGACGGCACCACCACCGCGACCGTGCTGGCGCAGGCGATGATCCGCGAGGGCATGAAGGCGGTTGCCGCCGGCATGAACCCGATGGATCTCAAGCGCGGCATCGACAAGGCCGTGGCCGCGGCGGTCGCGGAACTGAAGAAGATCTCCAAGCCGTCGGCTGACTCCAAGTCGATCGCGCAGGTCGGCACCATCTCCGCCAATGGCGACGAGCACATCGGCAAGCTGATCGCCGAGGCGATGGACAAGGTCGGCAAGGAAGGCGTCATCACCATCGAAGACGGTTCGGGCCTCGAGAACGAGCTCGACGTCGTCGAGGGCATGCAGTTCGACCGCGGCTATCTCTCGCCGTACTTCATCAACAACCAGCAATCGATGCAGTGCGAGTTGGAAGATCCCTACATCCTGCTGCACGACAAGAAGATCTCCAACGTGCGCGACCTGCTGCCGGTGCTCGAAGGCGTCGCCAAGTCGGGCAAGCCGCTGCTGATCGTCGCCGAGGAAGTCGAGGGCGAGGCGCTGGCGACGTTGGTCGTCAACACCATCCGCGGCATCGTCAAGGTCTGCGCCGTGAAGGCGCCGGGCTTCGGTGACCGCCGCAAGGCGATGCTGGAAGACATGGCCATCCTGACGGCCGGCACCGTGATCTCCGAAGAGGTGGGTCTCTCGCTCGAGAAGGCCACCATCAAGGATCTGGGCCACGCCAAGAAGGTCGTTGTCACCAAGGAAAACACCACCCTCATCGACGGCGCCGGTGACACCAAGGGCATCGAGGGCCGCATCGCGCAGATCAAGGCGCAGATCGAGGAAACCTCGTCCGACTACGACAAGGAGAAGTTGCAGGAGCGCGTTGCCAAGCTGTCCGGCGGCGTGGCGGTGGTCAAGGTTGGTGCCGCGACCGAAGTCGAGATGAAGGAAAAGAAGGCGCGCGTCGAAGACGCCCTGCACGCCACGCGTGCGGCGGTGGAAGAAGGCGTGGTGCCGGGCGGCGGCGTGGCGCTGGTGCGCGCGCTGGCCAACATCGGTGCGCTCAAGGGCGACAACGAGGATCAGGAACATGGCATCGTGATCGCCAAGCGGTCCATGGAAGCCCCGTTGCGCGAAATCGTCGCCAACGCCGGTGAAGAGCCGTCCGTGGTGCTCAACAAGGTTGCCGAAGGCAAGGGCAACTACGGCTACAACGCCGCCACTGGCAAGTACGGCGACATGGTCGAGATGGGCATCCTGGATCCGACCAAGGTCACTCGTTCGGCGCTGCAGAATGCGGCCTCGATCGCCGGCCTCATGATCACCACCGAAGCCATGATCGGCGAAGCGCCCAAGAAGGAAGAGCACAGCCACGGCGGCGGCGCCGGCGGTGGCATGGGCGGCATGGGTGGCATGGGCGGCATGGACTTCTGATTGCAGCGGTCGTCCGCGACCGCGAGAGCAAAGACGGCCATCCATGGCCGGTTTCAACAAAAGCCGCTTCGACCATCCATCGAAGCCAAAGCGTCAAGAGAAGGCCCCGCGAGCAATCGCGGGGCTTTTTCTTGGTGCGCCCGGCAGGACGCACCCACTTGGAGGTGAAAGTCCTCTGCTCACCCGGCAAGGCGCGGCAAGCCGGAATCCAGCCACGGAATAATTAACCGCCCCGGGTGCCGCTATCCTCGCGCCATGATCGCGACCTTGAAAACCTGGACGCGGGTGGTGTTCACCCCCGTGCACCTCAAACGCACGGCCTTGATCGCGTTGGCGGTCGGCACCTGGTTGAACCTGTTCAACCACGCCGATGAGCTGATCAAGGGCGTGATGAATGTGCACCTGGCCGGCAAGCTGGCGCTGAATTACCTGACGCCTTTCGTCGTGTCCAACATCGGCTTGCTGGCGCATCGGCGCCCCGACTCGCGCGCCTGACGCCACGACCTTCGGCCTATGGGATCGCGGCGCAGCTTGGCTACACTCGCGGCATTGCCGATGGCGGGGGAAGCCCAATGCGTAGCGTTCATCTGATTGCAGCCGGGTTGCTGGTTGCGCTGGCCTTCCCGGTGAGCGTGGCGACCCATGCGCAACCGGCTTCGCGCGCAAGCTTTTCGCAACCCGCGATTTCGCCCGACGGCACCCGGATTGCGTTCGTCTCCGGCGGCGCGATCTGGGAGGTGCCGGCCACGGGCGGCGCGGCGCACATCCTGGTCGCCGACAAGGGTGCGGACTCGCGGCCATTGTTTTCGCCGGTGGGCGACAAGCTGGCCTTCGTTTCCGATGCGACGGGCGACGGTGACATCTACGTACTGGATCTGGCCACCGGCAAGCTCACGCGCGTCACTTACGCGGACGGCCGCGATGAGCTCTCCGGCTGGTCGCGCGATGGCAAGTGGCTGTATTTCGATTCCGGTCGCGACAACGTGGGTGGTTTCCACGGCGTGTACCGCGTGCGGGTGGCGGGTGGCACGCCGATGCCGGTGTCGCTGGAGGCGTATCGCAATGAAGAACAGGGCGTGCCGTCGCCCGATGATTCCACGCTTGCGCTGGTCGGCGGCGGCCTGGGCGCGTTCCAGTGGTGGCGCCACGGCAGCGCACACATTGATCATGGCGCGATCTGGCTGCTCAAGAATGATGGCTCGCACACCTATGCGCGGCTGACGCCCGACGATGCGCGTGCCGATTGGCCGATGTGGGCGCCGGATGGGCAGTCGTTGTATTACATGAGCGATCGCGGCGGCACCGAGAACATCTGGCATGTGCAGCGCAATGGCAGCGAAGCGGCGTTGACGCACTTCAGCGATGGCCGCGTGTTGTGGCCAACCCTGTCGGCCAATGGCAACACCATCGCGTTCGAGCGCGACTTCGGCATCTGGACGGCCGATGCCGCCACCGGCAAGGCGCAACCGGTGGCGATCACGCTGGCCGGCGCAGTCGCCGGCCCCGAAAACGAACACAAGACCCTGCGTGAGCATTTTCGCGATCTGGCGTTGTCGCCGGATGGCAAAAAGGTTGCCTTCATCGCGCACGGCGGGGTGTTCGCCGCCGACGCCAACAAGGGTGGCGACGCGGTGCCCGTCACGCGCGTGCCGGGCGTCGCCTACGGCATTGCGTGGGCACCGGACAGCCACCGCATCGTCTACGGGGCACTCCGCGATGGCGGCCGGCATCTGTATCTCTACGATTTCGACAGCGGCAAGGAAACACAGCTGACCCGCGGTGATGGCGAAGACACTGCGGCGGCGTTTTCGCCCGACGGCAAATTGCTGGCGTTCCTGCGCGACGGCAAGCAGCTCGAAGTGCTGGATCTGGCTGCGCGCAAGTTGCGCACGCTCGTGAGCGGTCAGCTTGACCTGCATCGTCCCCTCGATTCGGATCGGCCGCTGGCGTGGTCGCCGGATGGCCGCTGGATCGCGGTGCTGGAGTGGGGCCCGCGCATGTTCCGCAATGCGCTGGCGGTGAATGTCGCCGATGACAAGACGATTGCGCTGAGTGGCTTGGCCAACACTTTCGCCGACGACGTGGCGTTCAGCCCGGATGGAAAATCGTTCCTGTTCGTCACCGGCCAGCGGACCGAGCAGGGCCAGGTCGCGAGTGTCGATCTGGTGCCGCGCACGCCGCAGTTCCGCGAAGACCAGTTCCGCGACCTGTTCCAGCAAACCACGCGCTCGCCGGCGCATGATGACGAACCGGCGGGCACGCAAGGGGCCGCGGCCAAGTCGCCGGCCAAGGGCAAGGCGGCGCATCCGCCGGTGCATGTCGCGATCGATGCAAACGGGATCCGCAGGCGCCTGAGCTTGCTGCCGACCGGCCTGTCGGCGCAGGCCATCGTGATCAGCCCCGACGGCAAGACGCTCGTGATCACCGCGAGCGTGGCTGGCCGCACCAACCTGTATGCGTGGTCACTGGATCCGCTTGCCACCACCCCGCCGGTGGCCAAGCAACTGACCTCGAGCAGCGGCGACAAGGACGACGTGCAATTCAGTCCCGACGGCAAGCACGTGTACTTCCTCGACGGCGGCAAGTTGTCGGTGGTGCCGGTGGCCGGCGGTACGGCCAAACCGATTGCGTTGGCGGCAGATGTCGATGTCGATTTCGCCACCGACAAGATGGTCGCGTTCGAGCAGGCCTGGAGTTGGTTGCGCGACAACTTCCACGATCCGGCGATGCATGGCGTCGACTGGACTGCGATGCGCGCGCAATACGCGCCGCTCATCGCCGGCGCGCCGACCCCGGCCGCGGTGAACTGGCTGATGAACCTGCTGGTGGGTGAACTCAACGCCTCGCACTCGGGGGTGCGGCCGGCCACGCAGCCCAGGTTCACGACGGGACGCCTCGGCGTGTTGTTCGACGCGGCCGCCTACGAACGCGTTGGCACGCTGCGCGTTGCGAGCGTGCTGCCGTTGTCACCCGCTGCGATCGCCGGAATCAAGGTCGGCGACACCTTGCAGTCCGTCGACGGCCACGCGATTGCAGCGAACGACAATTTGTTCGCGCTGCTCGCCAACCGCATCGGCAAGAAGACCACGCTGCGGGTCGGCTCGAAGCCCGGCACGCGCACGCTCGAACTGAAGCCCGTCGACAGCCGTACGCTCGGTGCGCTGGCCTACGGCGCGTGGGTCGCGCGCAATCGCGCCTATGTCGCCAAGGCGAGCGGTGGCCGCCTCGGTTACGTCGATCTGCCGGACATGTCCGAAGCCAGCCTGCACAATTTCTACCGCGATCTCGATGCGCAGAACATGACCCGCGAAGGCGTGGTGATCGACGTGCGCAACAACTTCGGCGGGTTCGTCAATGCGTACGTGCTGGACGTGCTTTCGCGCCGGCCCTACCTCAACATGACCTTCCGCGGCTTCGACAAGGCGCAACCGGCGCGCAGCATCCTCGGTCAGCGTGCGCTGGAACGCCCGACCGTGCTGATCACCAATCGCGTCACGCTGTCCGATGGCGAGGACTTCACCGAAGGCTATCGCGAACTTGGGCTTGGCAAGGTCGTGGGCGAGCCGACCGCGGGTTGGATCATCTACACCAGCAACGAGAAGTTGATTGATGGTGCAACCGTGCGGCTGCCCTTCATCACCGTGACCACCGAGGATGGCAAACCGATGGAGCTGCATCCGCGCCCGGTGGATGTGCCGGTGGCACTCACGCTCGGTGAGCGGTATCGCGACGAGGACAGCGACCTCGATGCGGCGGTGAAGACGTTGCTGCAGGAAATCGGAAAGTAGCCAAGCAGCCAAACCCATCCTGCTTCCCGCGCAAGCGAGAATCCGGGCATCGGTTTGTTGGCGAACGTGCGTGGCGTGCAGCGTTGCGACAAACGCCGGTCAGCCGTCACCAGCGCGGCTGCGTCGTGGCCTGCGCATTCGCGTCCGTGGCGATGGGCGGTTGCTGTTCTGCCATCGCCGCCGCCTTCGGCCACAACTTGTAGAGTTTGTTGTGCAGGCGCAGGTCGACGACGTTGCGCATGCCTTCGTCGAGTTTTTTCTGTTCCGGCGTTTCCGGCGCGAGCGGCGCGTCGAATGCGCGCGTGAGCGCCGCCAGCCCGGGCGCAACCAGCTGCGTCAAGGCGAAATACGGGTCGTGGATGCCGGCGCGCTCGAGCAGCATGCCGGGCAGCTCCCAGGCCACGGCATCCTGTCGCGTCGCCACGTCCATGTGCGCGGTGTCGATCAGGACGTACGGTACGGTCTGTTCGAGAAAGCCTTCGCCGTTCGTGAATCCGGCTTGCTGGAACGCCGGGACCAGCGCGGGAAGGTGGTCGCCGAAGAACAGGATCAAGGTGCGGCGCTTGCGTTGCGCGAGCGTGTCCACCAGTCGCCCAAGTTGCTGGTCGGCGTGCTGCATGTGGTAGATGTAGTTCTGCAGCTCGAGCTTCGCCTGCGGATCGGTGACGCCCGATGGCACCGGAATCGCGTCGCGCGCCGCGGTGTCGATGCCGTAGCTTTTGTCGTACGGACCGTGCGCCTCGATGCTGATGCCGAGCAGGAAGCGCGGCGGGCCCGAGTCCGGCAACTGGCGCAGCACTTCGTCGGTGAAGGACTGGTCCGACATGTACTTGCCGTTGGTGATGGAATCGGTGGCCGGGAAATCGGCGATCGAGATGAACTTGCCGAAGCCGAGTTCCTTGAACGCCGTGGTACGGTTCCAGAAACCGGGGTCGTTGCCGTGCACGGCCAGCGTGCTGTAGCCGGCGGCATCCAGCATGCGCACGATCCCCGGAATCTGCTTCTGGTGGATCTGCAGATACGGGAACTGGACATCCGGGAAATACCGCAGCGACAGCCCGGTCAAAACCTCGAACTCGGTGCGGATGGTGCCGCCGCCGAAGGTCGGCACGTGCAACTGGCCGGACACGCCGTGCTGCGCGAGACGGTGCAGGTTCGGCGTGAGATCAGTGCCGGGCGGGTAACCGTTCATGATGGTCGGATCGAAAAACGATTCCGACAGGATCACCACGATGTCGGGTTTGTCCGTCGCTGTGGGCGGTAGCGTGCGCGCGGCGATGGCGGGTTCGTATCGGGACATCAAGGCCAGCGCCGCCGGGACGTTGGCCTTGCGATGTTGCGCGCCGTATTGCAGGTGGAACAGCAGCAGCGATCCGACCAGTCCATCGTGCTGGCGGGTCGCCAGCGGCGACCACGGCTGCATGCCCAGCAGCTTGGCGTTGTACATGCCGCGCCAGAACGGCATGCCGGCGATCAGGCTGACCAGCGCCGCCGTCAATAACACCGCGGCCACGGCGCGGCGATGGCGCGGCTTCCGGCGCAGCACCGCTGGCTCGTAGCGCAGCCACGCCGCCAGCACCGCAATACCGGCCAGCGCGACGATGATCAACAGCGCGGGATGTGGCAAGTAACCGGACAACAACTCCGCGCCGCCCTTGCGCAGCTGGCCCGCCATCCTGAAATCCGCGGGCATCAGCGGGATCGCAAGATTCTTCACCTTCAACGCGTTGATGCCGTACAGCACGGCCTGCACGCCGAACGCCAGCACAAACGACCAGCCCGCACGGCGTGTCCAGGCGAGCAACGCGAAAGCCAGCAACAAGCCCGGCAGCGCGTTGCCCAGCATGCGCAGCGGCGTGCTCCACCACGGGATCCAGTCCGGGTGATTCCACAAGGCCGGTGGCAGGATCCCGGCCCCGCCGTCCAGCCACGCGGTGCACAGCACGAACGCGATCGCCAGCGCGACCAGCAGTCCGATGCGGACCGCCGGCCGATTGCATGCGATGTCGGGGATGGCTGCGCTGGGCATGTGGAACGCGTCTGCGTGGGCGAATGAAAATCCTAGCCGAGCGAGGATGAACGGTTGACGCAGGCCGGCGTTGACCAAGATCCGGCTGCCGCCAGCCTGCATAATGGTGCGATGCCGGATTCCGCCGACCAGCTCGTCGCCGACCGTTACGCCGAACTCGCGCTGCACTGTCGTGCGGCGGGCGTGGTGATGCACGATGACGCCGGCGTGGGTGAGCGCGTGCGCCGGATGTTGCTGGCCAGTGATTTCGCCTTCGAGGCGCTGCGCGCAGAGCCAGCCTTGCTGACCGCCGCAGGCCTGGAGCGTTTGCGTGACCCGGCCCCCGCGGGCGCCCGCTCGGCGGTCCTGCGGCGGGCGGATGGTGACACCCTCGCGGCGTTGCGACGCTTCCGGCGCGCCGAAGCGGTGCGCCTCGTATTCCGCGACGTCAACGGGCTGGATGAAGTCACCGATACCCTCGCGGCGACCAGCGAGCTGTACGAAGTGCTGATCGCCGAAGCACTCGGCCACGCCGAGCGCGCGGCGCGCGCGCGCCACGGCACCCCGCGCGACGTGGATGGCAAACCGCAAGCACTGGTGGTGTTCGCGCTCGGCAAGCTCGGCGGCGGCGAACTCAACTTTTCGTCCGACGTCGACCTGGTGCTGGCCTATCCCGAGGCGGGCGCGACCGATGGCGCGCGCCCGCTCGACAACGCCGAATTTTTCACGCGGATCGCGCGCGAATTCGTGCGACTGATGACGGAAGTGACGGGTGACGGCATCGCTGCGCGGGTCGACCTGCGCCTGCGCCCGTTCGGCGATTCGGGGCCCGTGGTCGCCTCGTTCGTGGCCATGGAGCAGTACTACCAGCGCGAGGGCCGCGATTGGGAGCGTTATGCCTGGATCAAGGCGCGCCCGGTGGCCGGTGACATCGCCGCCGGCAAACGCCTGCTCGAAATCCTGCGGCCGTTCGTGTACCGGCGTTACTTCGACTACACCGCGCTGACACGCCTGCGCGACATGAAGTCCATGATCGACGCCGAAGTGGCGCGCCGCGATCGCGCGGATGACCTGAAACTCGGCGCCGGTGGCATCCGCGAGATCGAATTCGTGGTGCAGCTGCAGCAATTGATCCGCGGTGGCCGCGATGCTTCGCTGCGCGTGCATGGCCTGCTGCCCGCACTCGCCGCCTGCGCCGCGCGCGGGTATCTGTCGCAACAGCAATGCCGCAACTTGCGCGAGGCCTACCTGTTCCTGCGCAAGCTGGAAAACCGCGTGCAGATGTTTGGCGATCGGCAGGCGCATGCGGTGCCCGAGGATGCGGCGGCGCGCGAGCGGATTGCGCGGGCGCTGGGCTGCGCTGGCTGGGCGGAACTCGCGGTGAAATTGAACGTGCAGCGTGACCGGGTTTCGGCGATCTTCGCCGAAGTCCTGCAGCCACAAGGCGACGAGCACGCGGATGCTGCCCGCACGGCCGACAGCGCGGGCACGCGTCTGTGGCGTCATGCGGTGGACGGCAACCTCGATCACGGCCAGCTGCGCGATGCCGGGTTCGAGCCTGCCGAGCCATGCCTGGACGCGCTCCACCACGTGCGCGCGCTGCGTGGTCTCAGCGCGCGCACGGCGCGCCGCATCGAACGGTTGATGCCAGCCCTCATCGATGCAGCGGCGGCGAGCGCCGCCCCGGCTGCTGCGCTGGTGCGCTTGTGCCGGCTGGTGCAGGCGGTGGCGCGGCGGTCCGCGTATCTTGCCTTGTTGCAGGAACAACCCGCGGCGCGCGCGCGCGTGGCGGCGCTGTGCGCCGAGAGCCCGTTCCTTGCCGAGCGCATGATCGCGCACCCGCTACGCCTGGACGACGTGCTGGCACCGCGCATCGAGCATCTGGCGCGCGGCGTCGCCAACCTGCGTGTCGAACTCGCGCAACAGATCGCCGCGGCTTCGCCCGGCGGTGATCCCGAGGTCATACTGGGTGCCATCGCCGAGTGGCGCGGCAGTTACCGGATGCGCACGGGACTCGCATTCCGCGATCGCGCCATCGACGCGGTGGCGGCCGCACGCGCGCTGGCCGACGTGGCTGACGCGGTGACGGCTGCCGTGCTGGAGCTGGCGACGGGCGATCTGGTTGCCCAGCACGGCCACTTGCCTGGCGTGGGCAGCGGCATCGCGGTGCTCGGATACGGCAGCCTCGGTGGCATGGAACTCGGCTTCAATTCCGATCTCGACCTGGTGTTCGTGTACGACTCCGCGCGCGGCGATGCAACCAGCGACGGCGCGCGTCCGCTGGACGGTGCGCGCTGGTACGCACGCCTCGCGCAGCGCGTGGTGCATTGGCTGTCCTCGCCGACCCGCGGCGGACACTTGTACGAAGTCGATACGCGCTTGCGGCCTGATGGCGGCAAGTCACTGCTGGTCGCGAGCCTGCCGGCCTTCATCGCCTACCAGCGCGAGCGTGCCTGGACCTGGGAACAACAGGCGCTGGTGCGGGCGCGCGCCGTTGCCGGTGACGCGGCGCTGGCATCCGCGTTTGGCGATGCGCGCAATGCGTTGTTGCAGCAACGGCGGGACCACGCGCAGGTGATCGCGGACGTGTGCAGGATGCGCGCCGAGTGGCGCAAGCAGCGCGATCGCTCGGACGCCGAGGTGCTGGACTTGAAGCAGGGCGCCGGGGCGCTGCTGGATATCCAGTTTTTGCTGCAGGGTCTGGTGCTGATGCACGCACACGCGTTGCCGGAACTCACCGTGCGTGGCGACACGCCGGGCCTGCTCGCGGCCTGCGTGGCGGCAAATGTACTCAGCAGCGCCGACGCCGACGCGCTGGCCATTGCGCATGCGGAATTGCTGGGGCGTGCGCTGGCGGCGACGCTGGCGGGGGGGCACCGTGTCGCGCCCCGCGACCTGATCCTCGACGCGCGCTGCGCCAAAGTCCTGGACGTTGCCCGCCGCGCGGGCTTCGCCTTCGGAAACAGCTGACGTTCGCGGAAAGCGGATTTTCGCAACGAAAATTGAACCACGCGCAGCAAGCCGCGGCATACGCTTGTTTTCCGTCTGCACGCAGCAAGGCCGCGCCCATGTCCCTGCACGAAAGCATCGTCGAAACCATCGGCGACACGCCGATCGTCAAACTGCGCACGCTCGCACCGGCGCACGTCACGCTGTACGCCAAGGTCGAATCGTTCAACCCCGGCGGTTCGGTCAAGGATCGGCTCGCGCTGGCGGTGATCCTGGACGCCGAGCAACGCGGCGTACTGAAGGCTGGCCAGACCGTGGTCGAAGCCACGTCCGGCAACACCGGCGTGGCGCTGGCGATGGTGTGTGCGGCGCGCGGCTACCCGTTCGTTGCCGTGATGACCGAATCGTTTTCGATCGAGCGGCGCAAATTGATGCGCGCGTATGGCGCCAAGGTGATCCTGACGCCCGCCGCCGAGCGCAGTGGCGGCATGCTGCGCCGGGCCGAGGAGCTCGCCGCCAGACACGGCTGGTACTTGACCCGCCAGTTCGAGAACGAGGCGAACCCGGCCTGGCATCGCAACACCACCGGCCCGGAAATCCTGCGCGACTTCGCTGGCCGGCGGCTGGACTATTTCGTCAGTGGCTGGGGCACCGGCGGCACCCTGACCGGTGCCGGCGAAATGCTCAAGCGCGCGCGCCCGGAGCTGAAGGTGATCGCGGCCGAGCCGGACAGCGCCTCGTTGCTCGGTGGCGATGAATGGCACCCGCACAAGATCCAGGGGTGGACGCCGGATTTCCTGCCGAAGGTGCTGAGCCGCAGCGTCGCCGATGCCATCGTCACGGTCGGTGACGGCGAGGCCCGCGATTGCGCGCGGCGGCTGGCGTGCGAAGAGGGCATCTTCTGCGGGCTGTCGTCCGGTGCTACCGTTGCCGCGGCGTTGAAGGTTGCCGCCGATGCGCCATCGGGCGCGGTGCTGCTGGCGATGCTGCCCGACACCGGCGAGCGGTATCTGTCCACGTACCTGTTCGAAGGCGTCAACGAAGACTCGGACGACGAATGGTTGGCGCAACAGGGTTGAGGCCGCCGCAGGATGATGCGCGGACGCGTGCAGGCAGCACGACCGCCGCGCGCGCTGTAGGCTTGCGCGTTTTGTCGGCGGATGTGGGCGATGCTGTACGTGCTGGCCAGCGTGGTGTGCAGTGTCGCGGTGTCCGTGCTGCTGAAGCTGGCGCGCCGTTGGCACATTGATGTCGGCCAGGCCGTGGCATGGAATTACGTCGTGGCAGGCACCGCGACGCTGTTGGCCTTGCGGCCCGAGTGGACGCCGTTGGCGCACGCGCAGCCGCCGTGGTTGGCGCTGGTGTTGCTCGGCATCCTGCTGCCGACCATCTTCCTTGCGCTGGCCGCCTCGGTGCGACACGCCGGGATCGTGCGTTCGGACGCGGCACAGCGGCTCTCGCTGGTGTTGTCACTGGGCGCGGCGTTCACGCTGTTCGGCGAACAGCTGACCTTGCTGAAACTGGCCGGCTGCACACTGGGACTGGTGGCGATGGCGGGCATGGTCTGGCGTGGCGGTGCCACGGCGCGCGATGCGGCAAACGGCAAGGCGTGGTTGTGGCCGTTGGTGGTGTTCGCCGGTTTCGGCATCATCGACATCCTGTTCAAGCGCGTGGCCGCGAGCGGCGTGCCGCTCGGTACCGCGCTGGCGGTCGTGTTCGCGCTGGCGTTGCTGACGGCATTCGCGATCGAACTGGCGCGGCGTAGCCGTTGGACCTGGCAAGGATTCGCCGGCGGCGTCGCCTTGGGCCTGTTCAACTTCGGCAACATCCTGTTCTACCTGCGCGCGCACCGCGCCCTGCCGCACGATCCGTCGCTGGTGTTCGCCGGCGTGAACCTCGGCGTCGTGGCCCTGGGCGCGGGCGTCGGCATGCTGGTCTTCCGCGAACGCCTGGGCCGCATCAACCTTGCCGCCCTGGGCTTGGCGCTGTTCGCGATCGCGATGCTGGCGCTGGCGCAGTGACGGGCGCGCTCACACTGCGTGGATCGCCACGCCGGTGCGCGGACAGGCCACCCGCAAGGGCGTTGCGGCCAGCACCCGGGTGAAGAAATCCGCGGAACGGGCGATCACCTTGTCGCGCTCGCCGTCTTCCGTGATCAAGTGGTAGCTGTCGTTCAACAACACGGTTTCGGTGGGGCCGGTGACGTGCTGTTCGATCAGGCGCGCGTTGCGCACGCTGGCGATGTCGTCGTCCGCAGCGTGCATGATCAGGCACGGCGCGCGCACCTCGGCCAGGTGTGGCCGCACGTGCCGCGCCAGTTTGTGGAATTCACCCAAGGCTTGCCACGGCGTGGTGAAACCGGCGATCGCGTGGCCGGCCTGCGGCGTGCCGACGATCCGCCGGCGCACGCGTTCGTCCTTGATGCCGTAGGGAAAGCTGCCGGTCCACGTGCGCTTGCGGAACAGTCCCAACCCGCACAGCAGGGGCAAGGCCGCAGACAGCCGCGCACTGCGCGGGACGCCCCAGCCATCGAGCATGAAGGTGCTGCCGTACAGGCCCAGGCCGTCCACCCATTGCGGGCGTTCCATCGCCAGACGCAAGGCCAGCACGGCACCCATCGACAGGCCCGCGACGAACAGGTGATCGACCTCGCGGCGCATGCGGCCCGCGCCTTCGCGCACGCTTTGCATCCAGTCGTGCCAGCCGGTCTTGATGAGTTCGGCGGGGCTGCCGCCGTGGCCAGCCAGCTGCAGGCCGTAGACGGTGAAGCCGGCGCGATTGAGGCCCTTGCCGACGAAACGCAGATCCGCGGGCGTGCCGGCGAGGCCGTGCACCAGCAACACGCCGGCGCGTCCGCCACGCAAAAGGAAATCGGCATGCTGGATCAGGGCCGGGTGCATCCGGCTAGCATGCGCCTGTTGCCTTTCACGAAGGTTTCAGCGCATCGGCCGGCTGGCTACAGGCGCTCGCTGCGGTCGATCGCGATCAGCGGCGCCAGGGCGCTGTCGGCGTCGATGCCGCGCGCCAGCAGCACGGCCTGGAAGCGTTCGCCCATTTCGCCGGGCAAGGTCAGGCGCTTGACCTGTTGCGCCAGCGCGTAGCGCGCGGCTTCATCGTCGCTGGCGTCGTAGGCGGCAGCGAACGCGGCATCCAGTCCGGCGGCAATCAGGAGTTCGGACTGGAACGCATAGCTCACCAGTTCGAAGCCGGCGCCCACACCGGCCTCGGCCAGTGCAGTGAAATCCACCGATGCGGTGATGTCCTGCAAGCCCGCCAAGATGAAAGGGTCGGCATGGGCGCGATGGCGGTAGTGGCACAGCAAGGTGCCGTCGCGGCGTTCGGGCAGGTAGAACTCGCGGCGCACATAACCGTAATCGACGAACAGCGCCGCACCGCGTTGCTGCTCACCGGCGATTGCCTCCAGCCACCACGGCAATTGCGGCAGCACTTCCGAGCGGTAGCCGTCCTCGAAGTCACGCCCGAGCCGCCGTTGCAGGTGCCGCACCGCGCCGGCGACCAGCGGATCGGTGGGGCGGTCCTGGCGCACGAAGGCACCGTTGCCGGTCAGGCCGACGTATTCCTCGAACACCTCGCCGTCGCGCAACGTGAAGCGCGTCACCGGCAGCGCGTCCAGCACTTCGTTGGCGAACAGCACGCCGGACCAGGCGTGTTGCGGCGGGCGGTCCAGCCACGCGCAGCGGGCAAACAAATCCGCGGGCAGTTCGCGTTGCAGGCATTCGCGCTGGCGCTGGCGCAGGTCGGCGGACGGTTCCAGCAACCAGTAATGCTTCGGCAACGCATCCAGCGTTTGCAGTTCCAGCAGGCAGTCGCGGGCGAACGCGCCGCTGCCGCCGCCGAGTTCGAACCACGCGGCTTCATCGCCGCAAGCCGTGAGCGCGGGCGCCAGCGCGCGCGCCACGCAGCGCGCGAACAGGGCGCCGACTTCCGGCGCGGTGACGAAGTCGCCATCCTTGCCGAACTTCAGCCGGCCGGCGCTGTAGTAGCCGAGTCCCGGCGTGTACAGGCAGCGCTCCATGTAACGCGCGAACGGAATCGGACCGGTGGCCGCGATTTCCCCGCGGATTGCATCGGCGAGCCGCGCGGAATGCGCGGCTTCGTCGGGCGAGGGTGCGGGCAGGGCTGCATCCAAACTGGCGGTTTCCGGAAAATTGCGGCACGCTGGAAGCCGTGCAGCATAACGGGAGCGAGGCAACATGACCGCAGCCGATCGTCCTGTCGCCCTCGTGACCGGCGCCGCGCGTCGCGTGGGCGCAGTGATTGCGCGCGTGCTGCATGCCGCCGGCTACGATCTCGCGCTGCATTGCCGCCATTCGCGCGCGGACCTTGATGCGCTGATCGCGGAACTCGAATCCGCGCGGCCGCAATCGACGCTGGCGCTGCAAGCCGAACTTGCGAACGCCGATTCCCTGCCCGGACTTATCGACGCAACGGTCGCCCGCTTCGGGCGGCTCGATGCGCTCATCAACAACGCCTCGGCGTTTTATCCGACACCCCTCGGCAGCATCACACCGCAGCCGTGGGACGAACTGTTCGCCGCCAATGCGCGCGCGCCGTTGCTGCTCGCGCAAGCCGCAGCAAAGCATCTCAAGGCCGCGCACGGCGGCATCGTGAACATCACCGACATCTATGCCGAGCGGCCGCTGCCGGAACACATCGTGTATGGCATGAGCAAGGCTGCATTGCGCATGGCCACGGCGGCGTTGGCGCAGGCGCTGGGCCCGGAGGTGCGGGTGAACGCGGTGGCCCCCGGCGTGATCCTGTGGCCGGAGTCCGGCAGGGACGAGGTTGCACGCGCACGCGCGCTGGAGCAAATTCCGCTGGGCCGCAAAGGCACGCCGGAAGACGTCGCCGGCGCGGTGCTGTGGCTGCTTCGCGATGCGACCTACGTGACCGGCCAGACCCTGCGCGTCGATGGTGGCCGGCACCTGGGCGTGTGAGCGGTGGCTGAAGGTTCGGCGCACAAGGCTTGAACGCCTGCCCCGGCGCCGTCATGTTGGAGTCCGTCACCGCGAATCGAGGGCCGCCATGACGCGTTCGCTCCCTGTTGCTGTGGATGCACCGTCGCACCGGATCGCGCAGCAGATCCTCGATTTCCTGTCCGACATTCCGGCCAGCCACGAGCTGCCGAGCGAACATCCGCGCGCGCGCGCCGAAGCGATCGCGGTCGCGGCGCGGCGCAAGGCCTTCCTTGCGTCCTCGTCGCTGGCGCTGCCGCCCGGTCCGCTGGGTTGGCTGACGGTGCTTCCCGAATTGGTCACGATCTGGAAGATCCAGGCGAAGATGGTGTCCGACATCGCCGCCGCCTGCGGCCAGCATGCGGCGTTGAGTCGCGAGCAGATGCTGTACTGCCTGTTCCGGCACGCGGCCTCGCAGGCCGTGCGTGACCTGGTGGTGCGCGCCGGCCAGCGCATGGTCGTACAGGCCGCCACCGCCGGTACGATTCGGCGCATCACCGAACGCATCGGCATCAAGTTGTCCGAACGCGTCCTCGGCAGTTCGTTGGCGCGCTTCGTCCCGGTGGCCGGTGCGCTGGGTGTCGGCGCCTACGCGTGGTACGACACGCGCCAGGTTGCACGCACCGCGATCGCGATGTTCACGCGCGACATCGAATTCACGGCAGCGCCGGGCAGCACCGAAGTTCCAGCACAGCGCATGCACGCCGATCTTGCACAAGCCGCGCGCGAGGCTGGTTTGTAGCAGGCTGGTGCCGGCATCGCAGGGTGCGCAAGGCCCGATCGCTGCGGCAGGTGCCGCCCCTACGGCATCCCCGGCTGCAGACGATCCAGCTTTGGCAACGTCGGCGCCAGTTGCTGCCAGCGCGCTTGCAGCGTTGCGCCACTGAACGGTTCACGCAGTGCCGGTGCAAGATCGGCCAGCGGCGCGAGTACGTGCGCGCGTTCGAATTCGGCGCGCGTCAGGTCGCTGTTGCAGGCACCGTCTTCGCACCACAACGCAATATCGAGATCGAGCGTGCGATCGGCGTAGCGCGGCAGGCTGCGGTCGCGGCCACTGGCGTCTTCCAGCGCATGCAGCCACGCATGCAGCGTGACGCGGTCGAGCTCGCAGTCGAACGCGGCCGCGCAATTGAGGAACGCGGCGCCGTCGAAACCGACCGCGGCGCTGCGGTAAGTTGGCGACACGGCAACGTCACCGAAGCGTTCGCGCAATGCGGCCACTGCCTCACGCAGATTCCGCTCCGGTTCGATGTTGGATCCGAGGCTGAGGTATGCACGCGCCATCGCGCTAAGACTTCGCGCCGCGCTCGATGCACACGCCGACCGACTTCGCGCCGCGCACCGCGCCGGGCTTGGACAGTTTCAGGCGCACCCACGCGACGCCGAATTCCTCGCGGATGATTGCAGCGCAGCGTTCGGCGAGCGTCTCCACCAACTGGAAACTGGCGGCCTCGACGAAACTGATCAGGCGTTTGGAGATCGCCTTGTAATCGAGCGTGTCGTCGATCACATCACTGGCCGCGGGCCGGGTGTTGTCGAAGCCCATCTCGATGTCCAGCACGATCGGTTGCCGGATCTTGCGCTCCCAGTCGTAGATGCCGATGACGGTTTCGATGGTCAGGCTTTCGATGAACACCACATCCATTACGCGACCTCGGGCAGTGATTCCAGGTTCCAGCGCGGCAGCACCTGGATCTCGGGACCGCTGGTTTGTCCGGCCGCCAGCCGAATGGAACCGGCCAGCGCGATCATCGCGCCGTTGTCGGTGCAGAACGCGAGGCGCGGGAAGTACGTCTGGAACCCTTCCTTTTCCCCGGCTTCGGCCAACTGCGCGCGCAACCGCTTGTTGGCGCCGACGCCGCCGGAGACCACCAGCCGGGTGTAACCGGTCGCGGCCAGCGCGCGCCGGCACTTGATCGTGAGGGTCTCGACGATCGCTTCCTCGAAGCCACGCGCCACGTCGGCGCGGGTGGCATGGGATTGGTCGCTGCCGCGCCAGGCCATCAACACCTGGGTTTTCAGGCCCGAGAAACTCATGTCGAGGCCGGGCCGGTCCGTCATCGGGCGGGCGAACTTGAAGGCGAACGGATTGCCGTTCTCGGCCAGCTTGGCCAGCGCCGGGCCGCCCGGGTAGGGCAGGCCCATCAGTTTGGCGGTCTTGTCGAAGGCTTCGCCGGCCGCATCGTCGAGGGTGTCGCCGAGGATCCGGTAGCTGCCGATCTTGTCGACGCCGACCAGCAGCGAATGTCCGCCAGATACCAGCAGGGCCACGAACGGCGGCGCCAGTGGTTCGGTGCCCGGGGCCGGTTCCTCAAGCAGCGGCGCCAGCAGGTGCCCTTCCATGTGGTGGACGCCGATCGCCGGAACCTCCAGCGCCCAGGCCAGCGAACGCGCCACCGCGGCCCCCACCAACAACGCCCCGATCAGGCCCGGGCCGGCCGTGTAGGCCACGGCGGCAAGGTCGGAGATTTTGAGGTTGGCGTCTGCAAGCGTCTGGCGCAAAAGGGGAAGCAGCTTGCGCACATGGTCGCGGCTGGCCAGTTCCGGGACCACCCCGCCATATTCGGCGTGCAGCGCGATCTGCGAATACAGGGCGTGCGCCAGCAGGCCGCGGCCGGCCTGATAGACCGCAACGCCGGTCTCGTCACAAGAGCTTTCGACGCCGAGAACCGGGCCGGAAAAGGGGGGCTTTGAATCGGTCATGGAAGTCACGCTATAATTCACGGCTCACCCGCGAGCCAGCGGGTCAGTTTACCAAGTGGAGCATCCATGCCCAGCGTCAAAGTCCGCGAGAACGAACCCTTCGAAATCGCCCTGCGCCGTTTCAAGCGTACCTGCGAGAAGGCCGGTGTGCTCGCCGAAACTCGCAAGCGCGAATTTTACGAGAAGCCGACCCAGGAACGTAAGCGCAAGCGCGCTGCGGCGGTCAAGCGCCACCTGCGTCGCGTTTCGCGTGAAGTCACGCGTCGCAAGCGTTTGTACTGATTCAGCGCGTCTGATTCAGCACGTCGTGTCGAATTTGACGGCCGGCCCCGCACCGCGGCGCCGGCCGTTTCGCGTTTCCGCGATTTGAACGGGAGAACATCCATGAGCGACCTCAAGGCCCGCATCACCGAAGACATGAAGGCTGCGATGAAGGGCGGCGACAAGCCGCGCCTCGGCGTGATCCGGCTGATCCTAGCCGCGCTCAAGCAGCGCGAGGTGGATGAACGCATCACGCTGGATGACACCCAGGTGCTCGGCGCGCTGGAAAAGATGCTGAAGCAGCGTCGCGATTCGGTGACCCAGTACGAAGCCGCCCAGCGCGAAGACCTGGCCACCCAGGAGCGCTACGAGATCGGCGTGATCGAGGCTTACCTGCCGGCCCAGTTGGACGCTGCCGAACTCGATGCCCTGGTTGCGCAATGCATCAGTGACGCCGGCGCCAGCTCGCCGCGCGACATGGGCAAGGTGATGGCCTTGCTGAAGGAACGCGCCGCAGGCCGCGCCGACATGGGCGCTTTGTCCGGGCGCGTGAAGGCCCGCTTGACCGGCTGAGCGACCGGCTCAGCGCGCTACGCGCGCGCCGCTGCGACCGGATACACCGGCGTGGCATCCAGCGCCGAGGCACACACTTCCGCGAGTTCCAGCAGGCGCAGGTCGGATCCCGGCGCACCGACGAATTGCATGCCGATTGGCATGCCATCGGGCAGGGTTCCCATCGGGATGCTGACGGCGGGGCACCCCGACAAACTCGCGAACGAGGTGAGGTCGGCCTGTGACGCCGGCACCGCTGCATCGATGCGGAACGCGCCCTGCGGTGTGGTCGGCAGCACCAGCACGTCGACGCGCGAGAACACGCGGCGCGCCTTGAGCACCGCGAAGTCGAGCATGCGGTCGGCGACGACGTAATCGGCGGCGGTCTTGCTGGCGGCGTAATCGAGCATGGCGCGGAAATTTTCCGAAACCGGGTGCGCGGTGTCGGCCAGGTCCTCGGCGAAAGTGCCGCGCATCTCCGCTTCCATCAACAGCAAGCCGGCGCGGCGCATCTTCTGGAACGGCCAGTCGGAGAAGTCCAGCGCATGGCGTTCGCCCAGCTCGCGTTCGAGCCGTGCCAGCGCAGCGTTGAACACGTCGATCACCGCCGGTTCCACGCCGGCGGCGGCGAGGTCCGGCAGCATGCCGCAACGCAGATGGTTGGGGTCCCAGTCCGGCGGCTGCAGCGCGACCCGGCGGCGGCGCGAGCGCGGATCATCGGCGTCGTAACCGGCCAGCACCTGCAGCATCACCACCAGATCGCCGACGCTGCGGCCAAGGATTCCGACCGCATCGAGGCGCCGCGCGGCGGGCACCAACCCGCGCGCGGAAATCTCGCCGTGGGTGGGCTTCAGCGCGAACACGCCGCAATAGCTGGCCGGGATGCGCACCGAGCCCAGCGTGTCCGAGCCGATCGCGACCGGTGCCAGGCCTGCGGCCACGGCCGCAGCCGAGCCGCCGGAGGAACCGCCCGCCACGTAATCGTGATTGAATGGATTGCGGGTGGTGCCGAAATGCGGATTCTTGGTCGCCGCACCGAGTGCGCCTTCATCGAGGTTGGTCTTGCCCAGCAACACCGCCCCCGCTGCGCGCAGGCGCGCGACGGCGTGGGCGTCATGGCGGGCGATGTGCTTGGCACGCGATGGCAGCCCCGCGCGGGTCGGGTAGCCGGCCACATCGAAGTTGTCCTTGATCGCAACCGGGATGCCTTCGAGCCGGCCAATCAGGCCTTCGCGCCGGCGCCGCTGCGCACTCGCGGCCTGATCGCGCACGATCTCCGGGCGCACGTCCACGAAGGCGTGCAGTGCGGAATCAAAGCGGTCGATCGCGTCGAGACAGATATCCGCCAGGGCCTCGGCGGTGGTGCGTCCGGATGCCAGCCAGTGCAGGCATTGCCATACGCCGCCGCGCCGCAGCGCTTCCGGCCCCATAGTCTCGTCGTCGATTGCGTGCATGCGTCCTCCCCGGGGACCCGGATTATGGGGGATTCGCGCAGGGTTTGCCGGGTACCCGGGAACCCGTGACAATGAGCAGTCACTGATGCAGCCTCCACGGGAGCAACCATGGCCGATCGCGAAACGATGGAATACGACGTGGTCGTGGTGGGCGCCGGTCCGTCCGGGCTGGCCTTCGCGATCCGCCTGAAACAACTCACGCCCGACACCCGCGTGTGCGTGATCGAAAAGGGCTCGACGGTCGGTGCGCAGATCCTCTCGGGCGCCGTGATCGAACCCGCGCCGCTGGACGCTCTCTTGCCCGGGTGGCGCGACAACCCGCCCCCGATTTGCGTGCCGGCCGTGCACGATGAATTCCTGCTGCTGCGCGATGCCAGGCGCGCGCTCAAGATGCCCACGCCGCCGCAGATGCACAACGCCGGCAACTTCATCGTCAGCCTCGGCGCGCTGTGTGCGTGGCTGGCGCCGCAGGCCGAAGCGCTGGGCGTGGACATCTTTCCCGGATTCGCCGCAAGCGATGCGGTGTTCGACGATGCAGGCGCCGTGGCTGGTGTGCGCATCGGCGACATGGGGGTGGCCAAGGATGGCTCGCACAAACCGGGCTACACCCAGGGCATCGACATCCTCGCCAAACTCACGGTGCTGGCCGAAGGCTGTCGCGGCAGCGTCACGAAAACCTTGATCGCGAAGTTCGGCCTCGACCAGAACTGCGATCCGCAAACCTACGGCATCGGCCTCAAGGAGCTTTGGTCTGTGCCGCCGGGGCGCGTGCAAGCCGGCCACATCACCCACACGCTGGGCTGGCCGCTCGACGCGAAAACCTACGGCGGCAGCTTCATCTACCAGCTGGACAAGGATCGGATCGCGATCGGTTTCGTGGCGGGACTGGATTATTCCGATCCGCTGTTCCGGCCGTGGGAAGCGTTCCAGCAACTAAAGCACCACGCGCGCATCAAACCGCTGCTGGAGGGTGGCACGATCGTGTCGTCCGGCGCGCGCGCCTTGATCGAAGGCGGCCTGCAGTCGCTCCCGAAAGTCGAGATGCCGGGTGCACTGTTGATCGGCGATGCCGCCGGGTTGATGAACGTGCCCAAGATCAAGGGTACGCATCAGGCAATCCGTTCGGGCATGCTGGCTGCCGAACATTTCTCGGAAACGCAATCGGGCGCAGGTTTCGACGCGCGCCTGCGCGTTTCGCCCATCGCAAAAGAACTGAAAAAGGTACGCAACATCCGCCCGGGTTTCCATGGTGGGATGTGGCGCGGTTTGTTCAACGCCGCCTGGGAAACCGCGACCGCGGGCTTCTCGCCATGGACGCTGAAGAACCATGCCGACTGGTCTTCGCTCGAAAAGCTCGACCCGCCGGCGACCCGGGAAAACCGCCCCGGCCCGAATGCAACATCGCCGCGTGAACCGGGCTGGGTGCAGCGCGATCTGCCTCCGCGCGACCGCCTCGCCTCGGTGTACTTCGCCGCCACCGAACACGACGAGGACCAACCCGTGCACCTGCACGTGTCCGACACCTCGATCTGCGTCGATCGTTGCACCATCGAATACGGCAATCCGTGCACGCGTTTCTGCCCCGTGAACGTGTACGAAATCGTCGAGGAAACCGTGGTCGAGGGTGGCAACCCGCTGCGGTTGCAGATCAATGCCGCCAACTGCGTGCACTGCAAGACCTGCGACATCAAGGATCCGTACGAAATCATCACCTGGGTCACGCCCGAGGGCGGTTCCGGCCCCAACTACCAGAACCTTTAGGGCTGGCCTGCCGACGATGCACACAGCGACGGCAACGGCCGCTTTTGATCCATGAGCGCGAACGCCGTGAGCGCCAGCTCGGTGTTTCCGCTGCTGATCGGCATTCCCGACAGCGGCCAGGCGGCGGTGCGCGTCGGTCCCGATGGCGCCATCAGCCACGTGTTGCTTGGCAATGCCCGTATCGCCACCGATCTCGCGCCGGCCGTGAAGGGCCGCATGCTGCGGGTGATGTTTGGTCCCGGTGCCCCGATCCGGGTACCACCCGCGTTGCGCGTGCGTCCGCATGTCAACGCGGTTGCCGACGCCGACATGTCGCGCATTGCGCTGCAAATGCTCGAGCAGTATCTGGCCGAGAACGGTGCCGCTTGTTTCAACCATCCCGCGGCCGTGCTTGGCACAGCCCGCGAACGCGTGGCGGAAAAGTTGGCCGGACTTGACGGCCTGCAGGTGCCGCGCAGTATCCGGTTGCGCCTCGAAGAGCCCGCCGATCTGGCGCGTGCCGTGAAAAAGCACGCCCTGTCCTGGCCACTGATCGTGCGTCGCGCTGGGGCGCACCGCGGAGAGTCCACCGTGCGCATCGATGGCCCGCAACAGGCGAAGGAAGCGTTGCGCGGGCTGGCCTGGGGTGGGCACGACTTGTACCTCACCGAATATGTCGATAGTCGCGATGCCGATGGCCGTTTTCGCAAGTTGCGGCTGGTGGTCGTCGGCGGCGAAGTATTCATGCGGCACCGCGTGGTCGCCAGCGAGTGGATGGTGCACGCGGGCGATCGTGATGTGCGTGCGGTGCAGGAAGAAGCGCGGCTGCTGGCGACATTCCAAGCTGCCATGTTGCCCGAACTTTCGGAGCGCCTGCGCGCGCTTGCCGATGCGATCGACCTTGACTATTTCGGCATTGATTGCAATCTGCGCCCGGACGGCCGCCTGTTGATCTACGAGGTCAATGCGCTGATGGACATCCTGATCAACACCATGCCGGGCCCGAACTGCTGGGACGAACCGATCCGGCAGATCCGTGACGCCCTGGGCGCGCTGATCGTCGATCCGGCGCGCTGGCGTCATCCGCAGCGCGAAGCGGCCGCGGCGTGAGGCTCGAATACGGCGACATCTTCACCGCACGCGGCGACGCCTACCACGGCGCGATGCTGCGCCATCCGCATGCGCGCGACGCGGAGTTCGCGCAGCTGTTCGAAGGCGCGCCGGTGCACGCCGGGCAACGCGTGCTCGACATGCCATCCGGCGGCGGGTACCTGCGCCGATGGCTGCCGGATGATGTCGAAGTCCTGTGCCTGGAACTCACGCCCGGATTCGGCGACGACGTGCCGGTGTACGCCGCCGCGTCGCCGTGGACTTACGGCAGCTTCGGGCATGCGGTGTGTCTCGCGGCCTTGCACCACATCGAGGACCAGGCCGGTTTCCTCGCCAGCTTGCTGACCCGCCTGCACCCGCACGGCACCCTGCATCTCGCCGACGTCGCCCGCGGCTCGGGCATCGCCCGTTTTCTCGACGGCTTCGTTGACCGCTACACCGCCACCGGCCACGAAGGCCGCTATCTGGCCGCTGATCCGGCGTGGTTCGCCAGGCTCGGAAACGTTGCGCGCATCGGTGAGCGGGCCTGCCCATGGGTGTTCGATGACGAGGCGCAGATGCTCGAGTTCTGCGCCGGTCTGTTCGGCCTGCTCGACTGCCCGCCGGCAGCGCTGCGCGAAGCGCTGGGTGATCTGGTCGGGTTTCGTTGCGTCGACGACCATGTGGTGGTTGACTGGCGCCTGCTCTACGTCGACATTCAACGCGCATGACCACCCCCACGATTGCCCTCGTCACTGCGCGTGCCGCGCGCGGCACCGACTACGACATGCCGCTGTTGCTTGCGGCACTGCGCGCAGCGGGTGCCGATCCACGTGAAGTCGATTGGGATGACGCCGCGGTCGACTGGTCGCGCTGCGACCTCGCGCTGCTGCGTTCGACCTGGGATTACTTCGAGCGCCTGCCGCAGTTTCTCGACTGGGCGCAACGCGTGTCGAAGCAGACGCGGCTGCTGAACCCGCTCGACGTGTTGCAGTGGAACACGGACAAGCATTACCTCGCGCATCTCGCACGAGCTGGCGTGCCCGTGGTGCCCAGCCGGTTTGTCGAGCCGGGCGAGGACGCGGGCGCAGCGGTCGACGACTTTCTGGCCGGTTTCCCCCATCCGCCTTCGGCACCTTCCCCCGCAAGCGGGGGAAGGGACACCGGCGATGTCGTGGTGAAACCGGCGGTCGGCGCGGGTTCACGCGATGCGCAGCGGCATGTGCGCAGCGCGCGCGCAGCGATGGTCGCGCACGTCGAGCGCCTGCTTGATGCCGGCCGCAGCGTGTTGTTGCAGCCGTATCTCGCGCGTGTCGATGAACATGGCGAAACCGCACTGTTGTTTTTTGATGGCGGATTCAGCCACGCGATCCGCAAGGGTCCGTTGTTGAAACGCAACGAGGGCCCGACCGCCAGCCTGTACGCCGAAGAATCCATCACGCCGCGTGTACCGTCGGCAGACGAAATGGACGTGGCCCAGCGCGCGCTCGCGGCCATTCCCTTCGCGCAGCCCTTGCTTTACGCCCGCGTCGACCTGATCCGCGACGACGATGGCGCGCCGCGCCTGCTGGAGCTGGAACTGGTGGAACCTTCGGTGTTCCTCGAACACGCCGACGGCGCCGCCACGCGCTTCGCCGCCGCGATTTTGCGGCGCGCGTGAGGGCAACGTAGGCGACGTGAGCGTCCCCACCAAACCACCCCTGTCCCGCAACGTACGCCTGCTGATCGGCATGCGCGCGCTGCGCAGCATCGGCCAGGGCGCGATGGTGGCGGCGTTCGCGCTGTACCTGCACGCACTGGGTTGGAGCGGCACCGCGATCGGCGCGGTGTTGATGGGCGCACTGCTGATCGGCACGCTGCTGACGATGATCGTCGGCCCCATGAGCGACCGCGGTGGCCGGCGCCGGTTCCTGATCGGCTACGACCTTGCGCAGGCGCTGGCGGCCATCGTCGCGATGGCGACCACCACGCCCTGGCTGCTGGTCGCGGCGGCGGTGATCGGCGCGTTCGGGCGCGGTGCCAATGGTTCCGCAGGCGCGTTCTCGCCGGTCGAACAGGCGTGGCTCGCGATCGAGTTGCCGATGGCGCGGCGCGGCCGCATCTTCAGTCTCAACAGCGCCGTCGGCTTTGCGGGCATGGGCATCGGCGCCTTGCTGGCCGCGATCCCGGCATGGTGGATGGGGCACACGATGAGCCCGGCGGATTATCGTCTGCTGTTCGTGTTGCCGTTGGCCGGCTCGATCGGGAGCGTCACGTTGTTGTGGCTCGCGCGCGAACCCGCGGTGCGTGTGCTGCACGATCGCGAAGATGCCGGCGCGACCCGGCTCCGCCACGAGGAAAACCGCCTGCTGGCCAAATTGGTGCTGGCCAATTCGCTGAACGGACTCGGCATCGGCTTGATCGGCCCGTTGATCGCGTACTGGTTCGCGATCAAGTTCCAGCGTGGCTTGCTGGAGATCGGACCGGGTATCGCGCTGGGTCTGCTGGCGGGCGCGGCCGGTTCGTTCCTTGCCGGCTGGGTCGCGCGCCGCCACGGCATCATGAACACGGTGCTGTGGATGCGCGGCGTGGGTGTCGCGTTGCTGATCGCGATGCCGCTGGTGCCGTGGTTCTGGCCGGCGATGGGCTTGTACATCGCGCGCGGCATCAGCAACCGCGGCACCGGTGGCGTGCGCCAGGCGTTGGCCGCGGGACTGACGCGTGCCGAGCGCCGTGGTCTCGCCAGCAGCCTGCAAAACGTGTCGATCCAGTTGCCGCGCGCGGTCGGCCCGCTGATCGGCGGCGCGTTGTTTGCGACCGGGCACCTGACCTTGCCGTTCATGCTCGGCGCCGCGCTGCAGCTTGGCTACCTCGTGCTCTACGCCCGCTTTTTCAGCCACACCGAGGCCGCGCAGGTCCGCGAGCCGTAGTCCGTTACAATGTCCGGCCATGTTGGGCCCGCGTGCGGGCGCAGGACTTGAGGAACCCCGATGAAGATTCTGGTCGCATACAAGCGCGTGGTCGATTTCAACGTGCGCATCCAGGTGAAGCCCGATGGCTCGGGCGTTGCCACCGAAGGCGTCAAGCTGTCGCCGAACCCGTTCGACGACATCGCGCTGGAAGAAGCGCTGCGCCTGCGCGAAAAGGGCATCGCCACGGAAGTGGTCATCGCGACGATCGCGCCCGCCGACGCCCAGGCGCACTTGCGCAATGGCCTCGCGATGGGCGCCAATCGCGCGATCCACGTGGTCACGCCGGACGCCGTGCAGCCGTTGGCCGCGGCGCGCGCGTTCCTGAAGCTGATCGAGAAGGAACAGCCCGGGCTCGTGATCCTCGGCAAGCAGGCGATCGATGACGACTGCAGCCAGACCGGCCAGATGCTGGCCGCGCTGTGGGATCGCCCGCAGGCAACGTTTGCGTCCAAACTCGAAGTTGCCGACGGCAAGGCCACGGTGACCCGCGAAGTGGACGCCGGTCTGGAAACCATCGAAGTGGATCTTCCGGCCGTCATCACCACCGACCTGCGCCTGAACGAGCCGCGCTTCATCAAGCTGCCCGACATCATGAAGGCCAAGGCCAAACCGATCGAGACGCTCGAGCTGGCATCGCTCGGCATCGAGAACGGCGGCGGCATCAAGAACACCCACTACGCGCCCCCGGCCAAGCGTTCGCGCGGCGTGATGGTGAAAGACGTCGCCGAATTGGTCGGACTGCTGAAGCAGAAAGGACTGGTGTAGGAGCGAGCGTGCTCGCGATGAAGGTCGCCTGCACGCAGGCTCCTACCCATACACCGGAGAATTTTGATGAGCAAGATCCTGATCGTCGCCGAACACCTGAACGGCCAACTCAACACCGCGACCGCGCGTTGTGTCACTTGCGCGCGTGAATTGAAGCCGGAAGCCATCGATGTGCTGGTGTTGGCCGACGCGCCCGACGCTGTCGCCGCGCAAGCCGCCAAGCTGGATGGTGTCAGCAAGGTGCTGACTGTCGCGCGCGCCGAGAACGCGCATCCGCTGGCCGCGCTGCTGGCGCCGCAGATCGCCGCTGCCGCGGAGAAGGGTTACAGCCACCTGTTGCTGCCATCCACCACCTTCGGCAAGGACGTCGCTCCGCGTGCCGCGGCGCTGCTGGGTGTCGGCCAGGTCAGCGACATCATGTCGGTGACGGATGCACACACCTTCACCCGTCCTATTTACGCC
>DASSNC010000064.1:0-55682 GCA_035688305.1 Rhodanobacteraceae bacterium | reverse complement strand
CATCACGGGTGCGGTGGAGTTGCCGGAGGGCGTGGAGATGGTGATGCCGGGCGACAACATCAAGATGACGGTGACCTTGATCCACCCGATCGCGATGCAGGATGGTTTGCGTTTCGCGATTCGCGAAGGCGGCCGTACGGTTGGCGCCGGTGTGGTGACGAAGGTTATTGAATGAGGTAGGAGCCTGCGTGCAGGCGATTGTCGCGAGCACGCTCGCTCCTACAACCCCCGCCCCGATATGCGACCGAAGAGCCGGTCGCATATCGCCGGGGAGAGCAGAAAAGCGAAAAGCGAACGGCGAAAGCCGACCAACGTTCTTTTAGTGAGCTACTGACATGGCAACCCAGAACATCCGCATCCGCCTGAAGGCGTATGACCATCGCTTGATCGACCGTTCGGCGAGCGAGATCGTGGAGACGGCCAAGCGCACGGGCGCGCATGTGCGCGGACCGATTCCGCTGCCGACCAAGATCGAGCGCTACACCATCCTGGTTTCGCCGCACGTCGACAAGGACGCGCGCGACCAGTACGAGACGCGTACCCACAAGCGCGTGCTCGACATCGTCGATCCGAACGACAAGACCGTGGATGCATTGATGAAGCTCGACCTCGCCGCCGGCGTGGACGTGCAGATCAAGCTGGGCTGAGACCGGGACTAGACATGAGCATCGGACTGGTTGGAAAAAAATGTGGCATGAGCCGGGTCTTCACTGAAGACGGCCGCTCCGTGCCGGTCACGCTGATCGAGGCGACGCCGAACCGCGTTACCCAGGTCAAGACTGCGGACAACGATGGCTATGCCGCCGTGCAGGTGACTGCCGGCGCCAAGCGCGCCTCGCTGTTGGCCAAGCCGGCCAAGGGCCACTTCGCCAAGGCGAAGGTCGAGCCGGGTCGCGGCCTGTGGGAATTCCGCCTCGATGGCAAGGACGCGGACAAGTACGCGGTCGGCGCCGAAATCAAGGTGGACGACGTGTTCAAGGTCGGCCAGATCGTGGATGTGGCCGGCGTGTCCAAGGGCAAGGGTTTCCAGGGCACGATCAAGCGCTGGAACTTCTCGATGGGCGACGCCACGCACGGCAACTCGCTGTCGCATCGCGCGCCGGGTTCGATCGGCCAGCGCCAGACCCCGGGCCGTGTGTTCCCGGGCAAGAAGATGGCCGGCCAGATGGGCAACGTGAACCGTTCGGCGATGAATCTCGAAGTGGTCAGCGTTGACGCCGAGCGTCACCTGATCGCGGTCAAGGGCGCAGTGCCCGGTGCCACTGGCGGCGACGTGGTCGTGCGCCCGGCGGCCAAGGGTTGAGGACCAGAACATGGAACTGAATGTCATTGGCGCGAGTCCGGTACAGGTTTCCGAAGCGATCTTCGGTGCCGCGTTCCGTCAGGATCTCGTGCACCAGGTGGTGGTGGCGTACCGCAACGCGGGCCGCGCCGGCACCAAGGCGCAGCTGAACCACACGCGCGTCTCGGGCACCACCAAGAAGTTCAAGAAGCAGAAGGGCGGCGGCGCCCGCCACGGCGACTATCGTGCCAACATCTTCGTGGGCGGTGCGCGCGCGTTCGCGGCCCAGCCACGGGATTTCGCGCAGAAGGTCAACCGCAAGATGTATCGCGGCGCGTTGTGCTCGATGCTGGCCGAGTTGATCCGCCAGGACCGCCTGAAGGTGGTTCCCGAGTTCGCGCTGGATGCGCCGAAGACCAAGACGCTGATCGGCAAGCTCGGCGGGATCGAGGCCAACGGACGCACGCTGATCGTGACGCACGCAGTGGACGAGAAGCTGTACCTCGCCGCACGCAACAATCCCAAGATCATCGATGTCATCGATGTCGACGGCATCAATCCGGTAGCGCTCGCCGCTGCCGACCACGTCGTCATCACGGTCGATGCGGTCAAGAAAATCGAGGAGTGGCTGGCATGAGTGGCGATCAGGCTTTGAGCCAGCGCGTTCTCACGGTGCTGAGCGCGCCGCATGTGTCGGAAAAGAGCACGCGTCTTTCCGAGCACAACCAATACGTATTCACGGTGGCGCCTGGCGCCACCAAAGCCGACGTCAAGTCCGCGGTCGAGGGTCTCTTCGCCGTGAACGTGGTGTCGGTGAACATGGCCAACATCAAGGGGAAGCTGAAGATGTTCCGCTTCCGCCCGGGTCGCAAGGCCAGTGTCCGCAAGGCGTACGTGCGTTTGGCCGATGGCCAGAGCATTGACGTCACCGCGGGCAGAGCCTGAACCTAACGAGGTGCAATCGAGATGGCGCTGATCACACCCAAGCCGACTTCACCTGGACGCCGCGGAATGGTGCGGGTCGTCACGGCCGGTCTGCACAAGGGCGACCCGTACGCCCCGCTGACCGAAGTCCAGTCCAAGACCGGTGGCCGCAACCACTTCGGGCGCATTACCGTGCGCCATCGTGGTGGTGGCCACAAGCAGCATTACCGCATCATCGACTTCAAGCGTGACAAGGAAGGCGTTGCCTGCCGCGTCGAACGCATCGAGTACGACCCCAACCGCACCGCGCACATCGCGTTGCTGTGCTACGCCGATGGCGAGCGCCGCTACATCATTGCGCCGAAGGGCCTGCAGGCCGGTGCCCAGTTGATGGCTGGCACCGATGCGCCGATCAAGGACGGCAATACCTTGCCGCTGCGCAACATGCCGATCGGCACCACCGTGCACTGCATCGAGATGAAGCCCGGCAAGGGCGCCCAGCTCGCACGCAGCGCCGGCGCCTCGGCACAACTGGTTGCCCGTGAATCGGGTTACGCCACGCTGCGCCTGCGTTCGGGCGAGATGCGCAAGGTGCCGGTCGAGTGCCGGGCCACCGTTGGCGAAGTTGGCAACTCGGAACACAGTCTGCGCAAGCTCGGCAAGGCCGGCGCCAAGCGCTGGCTGGGCATCCGCCCGACCGTGCGCGGCGTGGTGATGAATCCGGTCGACCATCCGCACGGTGGTGGCGAAGGCCGCACTTCGGGTGGCCGCCATCCGGTGAGCCCATGGGGCACGCCGACCAAGGGCTACAAGACTCGCAACAACAAGCGCACGCAAAAGATGATCGTGCGTCGTCGCAGCAAGTAAGGGCTCATTGATATGCCACGTTCACTCAAGAAAGGCCCGTTCATCGACCTGCACCTTCTGAAGAAGGTCGAGTCGTCGAACCAGAGCAACAGCAAGCGTCCGATCAAGACCTGGTCGCGCCGCTCGATGGTCCTGCCGGAGATGGTCGGTTTGACCATCGCCGTGCACAACGGGCGCCTGCACGTGCCGGTGCTGGTCAACGAAAACATGGTTGGCCACAAGCTGGGTGAGTTTGCCGCGACCCGCACGTTCAAGGGCCACGGCGGCGACAAGAAAGCCGCCTCTGCCGGCGCGAAGAAGTAATGGGAACCGATATGAATACGACCCAAGCCAAGGCGGTTTTGCGCGGCGCCCGCATTTCGGCGCAAAAGGCGCGTCTGGTTGCCGACCTCGTGCGCGGCATGCCGGTGGGCACCGCCAGCGCGGTGCTGGAACACACCAACAAGAAGGCTGCGCATCTGGTTCGCAAGGTGTTGCTGTCGGCGGTTGCCAATGCCGAGAACAACGTCGGCGCCGATGTCGACGAGCTGAAGGTCGCGCGCATCTACGTGGATGAAGGCACCGTCATGAAGCGCATGCGTGCCCGCGCCAAGGGGCGCGGTTCCCGGATCCTCAAGCGCACGTCGCACATCACGGTCGAGGTAGGCTAATCATGGGCCACAAAGTCAACCCAATCGGCATCCGTCTCGGCATTTCCAAGGACTGGAATTCCAAGTGGTTTGCCGGCAAGCGCCAGTACGCGCAGAACCTGGTCTCGGACATCAAGGTGCGCGAGCTGCTGAAGAAGAAACTCGCCCAGGCCGGCGTGTCGAAGATCCAGATCACGCGTCCGCAGAAGAACGCCGACATCACCATCTTCACCGCCCGACCCGGCGTCGTGATCGGCAAGAAGGGCGAGGACATCGAGAAGCTGCGCAAGGAAGTGTCGGCGATCATGGGCGTGGATGCCCACATCAACGTCAGCGAAGTGCGCAAGCCCGAGCTCGACGCGCAGCTGGTGGCCGAATCCATCGCCCAGCAGCTGGAGCGCCGCATCATGTTCCGTCGCGCCATGAAGCGCGCGGTGCAGAACGCGATGCGCATCGGCGCGCTGGGCATCAAGGTCAACGTGGGTGGCCGCTTGAACGGAGCCGAAATCGCGCGGTCCGAGTGGTATCGCGAAGGGCGCGTGCCGCTGCATACCCTGCGCGCGGACATCGATTACGGCCTGGCCGAAGCGCATACGACCTACGGCGTGATCGGCGTCAAGGTGTGGATCTACAAGGGCGAGATTTACGACTTCGCCAGTGTCGGCCAGCCCAAGGACGAAGATCGCAACGAGGGTCCCTCGCCGCGTCGCGAGCGTGGTTCCCGCGATGACGATCCGCGCCGCGAGCGCGCGCCACGCGGCCGTCGCGAACGGCCGTCGGCAGAAAACTGAGAAGTCAGGCCAGGATGGCCGGCTTTTGATCTTCGCGGTCAGGGATGATCGCAATATTTCGAGTAAAGATCATGTTGCAGCCAAAACGCACCAAGTTCCGCAAAATGTTCAAGGGCCGCAACCGCGGCTTGAGCCAGAACGGCAACCTCGTCAGCTTTGGCGAGTACGGCCTGAAGGCAACCACCCGCGGCGCGATCACCGCGCGCGAGATCGAGGCGGCGCGCCGCTGCATCACGCGCTACGTCAAGCGTGGCGGCAAGTTGTGGATCCGCGTGTTCCCCGACAAGCCGATCACCAAGAAGCCGATCGAGGTCCGCATGGGCGCCGGCAAGGGCAACGTGGAATTCTGGGTCGCGCCGATCCAGCCGGGCCGCATGCTGTACGAAATCGAAGGCGTCAGTGAGGCCGACGCACGTGAGGCGTTCCGCCTTGCCGCGGCCAAGCTGTCGATCCAAACCCAGTTCACGACCAGGGCGTTGCTGTGATGGAAATTGAAGAAATGCGCAAGAAGTCGGCGCAGGAACTGACCGACCACATCGCCGACCTGCGTCGCGAGCAATTCAGCCTGCGCATGCAGAAGGCCCAGGGCCAGAGTGCGCAGACCCACCAGTTCGCCAAGGTGCGCCGCGAGATCGCGCGTGCCGCCACGATCCTGGGCGAGAAGCAGACCCACGGAGCTGCGTGATGAACGACAACCAGAACCAAGACGACAAGAGCGGCATGCGCACCATCGATGGTCGCGTTTCCAGCGCCAAGAGTGCCAAGACGATCACGGTGGTGGTCGATCGCCAGGGCCAGCACGGTTTGTACGGCAAGCTGCTGCGCCGTTCGACCAAGCTGCACGCCCATGACGAGAAGGGCGAGTGCCACGAGGGTGACCTGGTGCGCATTGCCGAATGCCGGCCGTTGTCCAAGACCAAGCACTTCCGCGTGGTCGAAGTGCTTGCGCGCGCGGCCGAGTGAGGAGACCCAAGCCATGATCCAGATGCAAACCAAGCTGGCCGCGGCGGACAACAGCGGTGCGCGCGAACTGATGTGCATCAAGGTGCTCGGTGGTTCCAAGCGCCGCTATGCCAGCGTCGGTGACGTCATCAAGGTTTCGATCCGCGATGCGATCCCGCGCAGCAAGGTCAAGAAGGGCGAGGTCTACAACGCGGTCGTGGTGCGTACTGCAAAAGGTGTGCGCCGCCCCGATGGTTCGTTGATCCGTTTCGACGACAACGCCGCTGTGTTGCTCAATGCCAAGCTCGAGCCGATCGGTACCCGCATCTTTGGGCCGGTCACCCGCGAACTGCGCAGCGAACGATTCATGAAGATCGTTTCGCTGGCGCCGGAAGTGCTGTAAGGAAATGCCATGAATCGCATCCGCAAGGGCGACACGGTGCTCGTGATCGCAGGCAAGAACAAGGGCCAGCACGGCGAGGTTACCCGTCTCGACGGCGACCGCGTGTTCGTGCAGAACATCAACATGGTCAAGCGCCACACCAAGCCGAACCCGCAATTGCAGCAGGCGGGCGGCATCGTCGAGCGCGAGGCCCCGATCCATATTTCCAATGTCATGCTGTACGACCTCGCCACCGGCAAGGGCGAACGCGTGGGCCGCAAGACGCTCGGCGACGGGCGCAAGGTTCGCGTGTTCCGGTCTACCGGCGAAGTGGTGGACGCATGAGTCACACACTTTGCAAAGCTACTGTGCTCGCCAGCTTGTGCGCTGGCGGTGCTCGCAATGCTCACGTACGGACGTGTACGCTCCGCTTGCTGCGCTCCGGCGTCACGCAATCTGCCTTCGCTCGCGACGCTTTGCAAAGCGTGCGGGTGCTGGAGTCCTGATATGACAACCAGACTTGAAAAAATCTACAAAGAAGACGTGACGCCGGCGCTGATGAAGCGCTTCGGCTACACCAACCCCATGCAGGTGCCGCGCATCAGCAAGATCACGCTGAACATGGGCGTGGGCGAAGCTGCGGCCAACAAGAAGGTGCTCGAAAACGCGACCGCCGACATGGCCAGGATCGCCGGCCAGAAGCCGATCATCACCAAGGCGCGCACCTCGGTGGCGTCGTTCAAGATTCGTGACGGCTGGCCGATCGGCTGCAAGGTCACGCTGCGCCGGGCCCGCATGTACGAGTTCCTGGATCGCCTGGTCAACATCTCGCTGCCGCGCGTGCGCGACTTCCGCGGGGTGTCCGGTCGTGCGTTCGACGGCCGCGGCAACTACAACATGGGCGTGAAGGAACAGATCATCTTCCCGGAAATCGACTTCGACCAGGTCGACGCGATGCGCGGGATGGATATCTGCATCACTACTACCGCGAAGACGGACGCGGAAGCCAAGGCGCTGCTCGAGGCCTTCCGCTTCCCGTTCCGCAACTGAAGAGAGACGCACACCGATGGCAAAGAAATCCATGGTGAACCGCGACATCAAGCGGGCCAAGTTGATCAAGCAGCACGCCGGCAAGCGCGTCGATCTGAAGAAGATCATCGCCAACGCCGACGCGAGCTACGACGAGAAGATGGCGGCGGCGGCCAAGTTGCAGAAGCTGCCCCGCGATTCCAGTCCGTCGCGCCTGCGTACGCGCTGCGCCCTCACCGGTCGCCCGCGCGCGGTGTATGCGAAGTTCGGCCTGTCCCGCAGCAAGTTGCGCGAAGCAACCATGCGCGGCGATGTGCCTGGTTTGCGCAAGGCCAGCTGGTAACAAGCGTAGGGACTCGGGACTGGGGACTCGGGACTCGAATGGACAAAATCCCCGGATATCGATGCTGAAACAGAATTGGAAATGTACCCATGAGCATGACTGATCCCATCGCCGACATGTTTACCCGCATCCGCAATGCCCAGGCCATGGGCAAGCCGACGGTGAGCATGCCGGCGTCAAAAATCCGCCAGGCGTTGGCTGACCTGCTGAAGGCCGAAGGCTACGTGCTGGACTCGCGTCGTTCGGTCGACGAAGGCAAAGCGCACCTCGAAATCAAGCTGAAGTATTTCGAAGGCAAGCCGGCGATCGAAAAAATCCAGCGCGTCAGCCGTCCCGGCCTGCGCGTGTACCGCGGCAAGGACGCGTTGCCGAAGGTGCAGGGTGGGCTTGGCATCTCCATCGTGTCGACTTCGGCTGGCCTGATGACCGATGCGCAGGCGCGCACCAAGGGTCTCGGCGGCGAAGTGATCGGCCGCGTGGCGTAACAGGACGGAGCACAGACATGTCACGAGTAGCCAAGAAACCGATTCCCCTGCCGAAGGGCGTTGAGTGCCAGGTGGCCGCTGACGGGATCACCGTCAAGGGCCCCAAGGGTACGCTGAAGATGCACGCCATCGCGGGTGTCGAAATCAAGACCGCCGACGGCCAGATTACCTGTGCCGATGGCACTGCCGAAACCAAGTTCGCGGGCACCACGCGCGCGCTGTTGGCCAACATGATCCACGGTGTGACGCAGGGTTACGAGCGCAAGCTGGAACTGGTCGGCGTCGGATTCCGTGCCGCGGTCCAGGGCAAGAGCCTGAACCTGTCGCTCGGATTTTCGCACCCGGTGGTGTTCGCGGCACCGGAAGGCATCACGCTGGAAGTGCCTTCGGCGACCGAGATCCTGGTCAAGGGCGCCGACAAGCAGCAAGTGGGCGAAGCCGCCGCGAAAATCCGCGCATTCCGTCCGCCGGAACCCTACAAGGGCAAGGGTGTGCGGTACGCAGGTGAGCGCATCACGCTGAAAGAAGCGAAGAAGGCCTGATCATGATCGACAAGAGAAATTCGCGTCTGCGTCGGGCCAAGTCCACGCGCGCGCACATCCGCAAGTTGGCCGTACCGCGCCTGTCGGTGCATCGCAGCGGCCAGCATTTGTATGCGCAGGTCATCGCGGCCGATGGCGAGACCATCGTCGCTGCGGCGTCCACCGTGCAGAAGGACGTGCGTTCCGGACTGACCGGTACCAAGAACAAGTTGGCCGCCGCGGCGGTTGGCAAGGCGATCGCCGAGAAGGCGCGCGCTGCCGGCATCGAGTCGGTCGCGTTCGACCGCTCGGGTTTCCGCTATCACGGGCGTGTCGCGGCGTTGGCTGATGCCGCACGTGAGGCGGGACTCAAGTTTTGATGATGGATCGTTGTTGCGTGGCGGGTCCGTGTGTTTGTTTTTGCGATCGTCCCTGATCGCTGCATCTCGGGTGCATCAGCAACGTGTAGTACTGAGCAATCGGATACACCAGAACGGCCATCCATGGCCTGACTTTTCACAAAAAAACTCCAAGCGGCTTGATGCCGTAAACAAATGTCCGCATATCGCGGGCGCAAGGTGACAAACATGGCAAATCACGAACGCGAAAACTCCGACGGCATGCTGGAAAAGCTGATTGCCGTCAACCGCGTGGCCAAGACGGTCAAGGGCGGTCGGCAGATGAGCTTCACCGCGCTGACGGTGGTCGGCGATGGCGCTGGCAAGGTCGGCTTCGGCTACGGCAAGGCACGCGAAGTGCCGGTCGCGATCTCGAAGGCGATGGAGCGCGCACGCCGCAATCTGGTGTCGGTGGATCTCAACAACGGCACCATCTGGTACGCCGTCAAGGCCAACCACGGCGCGGCTCGCGTGTACATGCAGCCAGCCTCGGAAGGTACCGGCGTGATCGCCGGCGGCGCGATGCGCGCAGTGCTGGAAGTGGTCGGCGTGAAGGACGTACTGGCCAAGGCGGTCGGTTCGCGCAACCCGATCAACCTGGTGCGTGCCACCATCAAGGGTCTGGAGTCCGTCGCGAGCCCCGCGCACATCGCGGCCAAGCGCGGCAAGAAGGTTGAGGAGCTGGGTCATGGCGGCTAAGAAATCCACCACCACCGGCACCGTCAAGGTGCGTCTCGTGGGCGGCTTGCGCGGCGTGCAGGCGCGGCATCGCCTGAGCGTGAGGGCGCTGGGCCTGAACCGCACCGGCGACGTGCGCGAATTGAAGGATAGCCCGCAGGTGCGCGGCCTGATCAACACCGTGAACTACCTGGTTCGGGTCGAGGAGTGACATCATGCGTTTGAATACACTGAAGCCCGGCAAGGGCGCCCGCAAGGAACGCCGCCGCGTCGCGCGCGGCATCGGTTCGGGCCTGGGCAAGACCGCGGGACGTGGCCACAAGGGCCAGCACGCGCGTGCCGGCAATACCCATACCGTCGGCTTCGAAGGTGGCCAGATGCCGTTGCAGCGGCGCCTGCCGAAGGTCGGCTTCCGCTCGAAGCTGCAGGTCGAGTCGCAGCAGGTGTTCCTGTACCAGCTCGCGGGCCTGAAGGCCGAAACGATCGACATCGCGGTGTTGCGCGAAGCCAAGTTGGTCGATGGTCGCGCCAAGCGCGTCAAGATCGTCAAGAGGGGTGAGATCGGCCGTGCCGTGAAGGTATCGGGCCTCCTCGCCACCGCTGGTGCGAAGGCTGCCATCGAGGCCGCCGGCGGCTCCGTGGAGTAATTATTTTGGCTGCAAGCAAGACATCGTCCAATCCGTTGGCCCAGTTCGGCAAGATGACCGAGCTGCGCCAGCGCCTGCTGTTCGTGATCGGCGCCCTGGTGGTGTACCGGTTGGGTTCGTTCATCCCGGTGCCGGGTGTCAATCCGGAAGCGATGACCCGGATGATCGAACAGGGCGGCGGCCTGTTGAACATGTTCAACATGTTCTCGGGCGGCGCACTGGCGCGCTACTCGGTGTTTGCGCTGGGCGTGATGCCGTACATCTCCGCATCCATCGTGGTGCAGATGATGGGTTCGGTGTTGCCGTCCTGGCAGCAGCTCAAGAAAGAGGGCCAGGCCGGCCAGCGCATGATGACCAAGTACACGCGCTGGGGTACGGTCGGCCTTTCGGCTGTCCAGGCCTTCATGATCGCGGCCGGGATGCAGAAGATGTCCGGCGGCCTGCAGGTCGTGTACGACCCGGGTTTCGGCTTCATCTTCGCTTCGGTGATCGGCCTCACCGCCGGCAGCATGTTCCTGATGTGGCTGGGCGAACAGATGACCGAGCGCGGTATCGGCAACGGCATCTCGCTGATCATCTTCGCGGGCATCGTCGCCGGCCTGCCGCAGGCGCTGACGCAAACCACCACGATGCTCAGCACCGGCCAGCTGACGATGATCAAGGGCTTGGTCGTGGTGGTGGTGGTGGCGCTGGTCACGGCATTCTGCGTGTTCATGGAAAGCGCCCAGCGGCGCATCACCGTGAACTACGCACGCCGGCAAGGTGGGGCCAAGGCCTACATGAACCAGAGCTCGCACCTGCCGCTCAAGATCAACATGTCGGGCGTGATCCCGCCCATTTTCGCTTCGACGTTGATCCTGTTCCCGGCCACCGCGTCCTCGTGGTTCTCGAACGCCAGCCAGATCCATTGGCTGCAACGCCTGACCACGGCATTGTCGCCGGGCGAGCCGCCGTACATGATCCTGTACGCGGGCATGATCATCATCTTCGCGTTTTTCTACACCGCGATCGTCTTCAACTCGCAGGATACGGCGGACAACCTGAAACGTTCGGGGGCGCTGATTCCAGGCATGCGTCCGGGCAAGGCGACCGCGCAGTACATCGACTCGGTGTTGACCCGATTGACCGCGGCCGGGGCGATCTACCTCGCGGCGGTGTGCTTGATCCCCACTTTCATGCAGACCGAGTGGAACGTGCCGTTTTATTTCGGTGGCACGTCGTTGCTGATCGTGGTGGTCGTGGCAATGGATTTCCGGGCGCAGATTTCGGCGCACATGGTTTCGCATCAATACGAGAGCCTGCTGAAGAAGGCCAATCTGAAGCGCTCCTAGGGCAGCAACGCTCCCGCAGCCAAGGGTTGCGACAAGCGAGGCCGGCGACGGCGTGGGGAACCACGGCGGGCCGGACAACGGATTTCGAGGTTCGGGTGTCGGGTTCCAAAATGGCCCGGGTTCCCGCTATAATGAACAGTTTGCCGTACCGGCAACGATTTCGAGGTGGAGTACCCACAACATGGCACGTATCGCGGGCGTCAATCTGCCGGTCACCAAACACATCTGGATCGGTCTGCAGAGCATTTATGGCATCGGCCGCACCCGTTCGCGCAAGATCTGCGTGTCGGCGGGCGTCGATCCGACCACCCAGGTCAAGTCGCTGTCCGAAGGCGAAGTCGAGAGCCTGCGCCGCGAAGTGGCGAAGTTCACCATTGAAGGTGACCTGCGCCGCGAAGTGGGCATCAGCATCAAGCGCCTGATGGACCTCGGCACCTATCGTGGTTTGCGCCACCGTCGCGGCCTGCCGGCGCGCGGTCAGCGCACCCGCACCAACGCGCGCACCCGCAAGGGCCCGCGCCGCGCCATCAAGAAATAATCCCGGGCGCCGCCGTGGCGCTGTTGCACTGAAACATCCCAACCGGAATACCCATGGACAAACCAGCTGCCAAGTCGAAGAAGAAGACCAAACGCGTCGTCACCGATGGCGTCGTCCACGTCCACGCTTCGTTCAACAACACCATCGTCACCATCACCGATCGCCAGGGCAATGCCTTGTCGTGGGCGACCGCCGGTGGCGCAGGCTTCCGCGGTTCGCGCAAGTCGACCCCGTTCGCGGCACAGGTTGCCGCCGAAAAGGCCGGCCGCGTGGCGCTGGACTACGGTGTCAAGTCGCTGGAAGTGCGCATCAAGGGCCCGGGTCCTGGTCGCGAGTCCGCCGTGCGTTCCTTGAACTCGCTTGGCTACAAGGTCACCAACATCATCGACGTCACGCCGATTCCGCACAACGGCTGCCGTCCGCCGAAGAAGCGGCGCGTCTGACTTGTTTTGCGGTCGAACCTGATCGCTTGAACCAATAACGGCCCTTGAAGCCGCCATCCATGGCCAGAAGCATCCTGGCCTGATTATTCGGAAGAAAACATGGCACGTTACCGTGGTCCTACCTGCAAACTGGCCCGTCGCGAAGGTTCCGACCTGTCGCTGAAGAGTCCGGCGCGCGCGATCGATTCCAAGTGCAAGTTCGACAACAAGCCGGGCCAGCACGGCGTCGCCGCGAAGCGTTCGCGTCCGTCCGATTACGCCATCCAGCTGCGCGAGAAGCAGAAGGTCAAGCGCATCTATGGCGTGCTGGAACGTCAGTTCAGCAACTACTACAAGAAGGCGACCCAGCTCAAGGGCAACACCGGCGAGAACCTGCTGCGGGTGCTCGAAGCGCGCCTCGACAACGTCGTGTATCGCATGGGCTTCGCGGTGACCCGCGCCCAGGCGCGCCAGTTGGTGTCGCACAAGTCGGTGCTGGTCAATGGCAAGAAGGTGAACGTGCCGTCGTTGGCGGTCCGTCCCGGTGACGAAATCAAGCTGACCGAGCGTGCGCAGAAGCAATTGCGCGTGCAGGAGGCGCTGAAGGTGTCCGAGAGCATGGACCTTCGTCCCGGCTGGATCGAGGTCGACAGCAAGAACGGTGCCGGCGTTTTCAAGGCCATGCCGGATCGCGGCGACCTGCCTTCCGACATCAACGAAGCACTGATCATCGAGTTGTATTCGAAGTAAGCATCGCGTTGTGCACGGCGCGCCTCGGCCGTATGGCCGTGGCGGCGCTTCCAGCGCAGCCGGGCAGCGTTATCGCCCGGTGCGAAACCATCGAGGCCCGAATCCTGCGCGGCCCCACCAGTTACATTCCGGAGTAGCCCATGGCAGTCTCTTCCACCCAGGTCTTGCGTCCGCGCGGTCTCAAAGTCGAGCCGGTTGGACCCAATCATGCGCGCGTTGTTGTGGAGCCGCTGGAGCGCGGTTACGGCCACACACTTGGCAATGCGCTGCGGCGTGTGTTGTTGTCTTCGATCCCCGGCGCGGCGATTGTCGAAGCCGAGATCGATGGCGTGCTGCACGAGTACACCACACTCGAAGGCTTGCAGGAAGACGTCATCGAAGTCCTGTTGAACCTCAAGGGCGTTTCGATCCGCCTGAACGGCGTCGATGAAGCCAACATGACCCTGTCGAAGAAGGGCAAGGGCGTCGTCACGGCCGCTGACATCACCACCGACCACACGGTCGAGATCGTCAACCCGGAACATGTGCTTTGCCACCTGACCAAGGACGTCTCGCTGAACATGCGCCTGAAGGCGCGCCGCGGTATCGGCTATCAGCCGGCCGTGACCCGCGTCGACGCCGACGAGGAAGCGCGTCCGATCGGCAGCCTGAACATTGATGCCTCGTTCTGTCCGGTGCGCCGCGTTGCGTATTCCGTCGACGCCGCGCGTGTCGAGCAGCGCACCAACCTCGACAAGCTGGTGCTGGATGTCGAGACCAACGGCACCGTCGCAGTTGACGACGCCGTGCGCCAGGCCGCGCAGACCCTGCACGAACAGTTGTCGGTGTTCGGCGATTTCAAGAGCCGCGAAGCGACCGAGTCCGAGAAGGACAAGGCCGGCGTGTCGCCGTTGCTGCTGCGCCCGATCGACGATCTGGAACTCACCGTGCGTTCGGCCAATTGCCTCAAGGCCGAGAGCATCTACTACATCGGCGATCTGGTCCAGAAGACCGAGGTCGAGTTGTTGAAGACTCCGAATCTCGGCAAGAAGTCGCTGACCGAAATCAAGGACGTGCTCGGCGCCAAGGGCCTGGCCCTCGGCACCAAGCTGGAGAACTGGCCGCCGGCGGGTGTTTCGTCGGGCATGCAGTTGGGTTGAATGGGTAGCAAGGTTTTCAAGAGCGAATATCGCAGGGCACCTGCATGCGTTGCAGGCTTCCCATAACAATAGAGAGATTTTCCCATGCGTCACATGAAATCCGGTCGCAAACTCAATCGGACCAGTAGCCATCGCGAGGCCATGTTCAAGAACATGGCAGCCTCGTTGATCAAGCACGAGCTGATCCGCACCACCCTGCCGAAAGCCAAGGATCTGCGTCGCGTCGCCGAGCCGCTGATCACGTTGGCCAAGATCGACGGTGTCGCCAACCGCCGTCTCGCTTTCGCGCGTCTGCGCGACAAGCAGGCCGTGGGCAAGCTGTTCGTGGAACTCGGCCCGCGTTACCGCGAGCGCAATGGCGGCTACCTGCGCATCATCAAGTGCGGCAACCGCGATGGCGACAACGCGCCGATGGCGTACGTCGAGCTTGTCGATCGTCCGCAGGCGCCGGCTTCTGCCGAAGCCTGAGCACGCCTCCGATGGCGGCGGAAAAAGCCCCGGCTGCGCGCCGGGGTTTTTGTTGATGGCAGCGCATGACACGCGTGTCTGAAAGCGTTAATCTGGCAGGACTGTCGCGTCGATTCCTGCCATGAACCCCCTTCGCTGGTCTTTCCGCATTGCCTTCCTGCTTGGTTTCCTGATCTGCGTCGCGCTGCTCGGGTATGCGCTGTACGCGGAACAGAAACTTGGGTTGGCGCCTTGCAACCTGTGCATCCTGCAGCGGGTGGCGTTCGTGTGGATGGGCCTGTGGTTTCTGGTTGGCGGATTGCATGCACCCAAAGGTGGTGGACGCTGGGCCTACGCGGTGCTGGTGTGCCTGGGTGCGGTGTTCGGCGTGGCGGTCGCGGTTCGCCAACTGTGGTTGCAGTCGCTGCCGCTGGACCAGGTGCCGGCTTGCGGCGCGAGCTTTCCGATCCTGATGCAGCAACTCAAGATGCATGCGATTCCATTTGCCCGCTTTGCCGAGATCATGCTGCGCGGCGATGGCGATTGCGCGCGCGTGACATGGCGCTTCCTCGGCCTCTCGATGGCGGGCTGGACGGTGATCTGGTATGTCGTGCTGGGTGTCTGGGCGCTGCTGCCGCGGCGCCGCAATCACCACTTGGGCAGGCTGCAACCCGTGCGCGCGTTGAAGGACTGAAGTGACCATCCACGAATCTGCAGCGCCCGTCACCTTGCGCCCCGTGCGCGAGCCGCGGCCATGGCAGGCAGGCAGCTGGCGCGCGCGTCCGGCGGTGCAGATGCCGACCTACGATGATGCAAACGCGTTGCAGGCAGCGCTCGATGAATTGGGCCGCCTGCCGCCGTTGGTGACGTCGTGGGAAGTGCTGACGCTCAAGCAGCAACTTGCCGAAGCCCAGCAGGGCAAGCGCTTCCTGCTGCAGGGTGGCGAATGCGCCGAGAGTTTCGCCGACTGCACCAACGAGGTCGTCGCCAATCGCCTGAAGGTGTTGTTGCAGATGAGCCTGGTATTGGTGCATGGACTCCGGAAGCCGGTGCTGCGCGTAGGCCGTTTCGCGGGTCAGTACGCCAAGCCGCGTTCGGCAGACAGCGAAACCATCGATGGCGTGACGCTGCCGGTGTACCGCGGTGATCTGGTGAACCGGCCCGAATTCACGGCCGATGCGCGCCGTCCCGATCCGCAAAGAATGCTGGAAGGCCATGCGCGATCCTGCATGACGATGAACTTCGTGCGCGCGCTGGTCGACGGCGGCTTTGCCGACCTGCATCACCCCGAATACTGGAATCTTGCATGGGTGGAACGCTCGCCGCTGGCCACCGAGTACCGGCAGCTGGTGGACGGCATATCCAGCGCCATGCATTTCATGGAAACCCTGGCGGGTCCGATTGCGAGCTTCCAGCGTGCGGATTTCTACACTTCGCACGAAGCCTTGTTGTTGCCGTACGAAGAAGCCATGACGCGCCAGGTGCCGCGCCAGTGGGGCTGGTTCGACCTGTCCACGCATTTCCCGTGGATCGGCATGCGCACCGCTGCGCTGGATGGCGCGCACGTCGAGTTCTGCCGCGGCATCCGCAATCCGGTCGCGGTGAAGGTCGGGCCGGCGATGCACGCCGAACAGTTGCAGCGGCTGATCGAGGTGCTCAACCCGGACGACGAGCCCGGGCGCCTCACCTTGATCCACCGGATGGGTGCCGGTGGCATCGCGCAGCACCTGCCGCGCTTGATCGAGGCGGTGAAAGCGACGGGACGCCACGTGTTGTGGGTGTGCGACCCGATGCACGGCAATACCGAGAAGCTCGGCAACGGCGTCAAGACCCGGCGTTTCGCCAATGTCCGCAGCGAGCTTGAACAGGCGATCGACATCCATGCGGCGGCAGGCTCGCATCTGGGCGGCGTGCATCTGGAGCTGACTGGCGAGGACGTCACCGAGTGCATGGGTGGTGCGCGCGGGCTGTCGGAGTCCGACCTCGGCCGTGCGTACAAGTCCATGGTGGATCCACGCCTCAACTACGAACAATCGCTGGAACTGGCGATGCTGATCGTGCGCAAATCCGGCGGGGTAGCCAGCGCGGGCGTCTAGCCGCGCGCTCGCCTACAGCGAGCGGGTGCGCCCGCCATCCACCGGCAGGTTGATGCCGGTGATGTAGGCGGCGGCCGGTGAGCACAGGAACGCCACGGCGGCTGCGATTTCCGACGGGTCGGCGAAACGTCGCATCGGTACCTCCGCCTCCATCCTGCTTTGCGTGTCCGCGACGCTGCTGCCGGACTTCTGCGCGCGCGTGGCCACGATCTGTTCGATGCGTGGTGTGTTGGTCGAGCCCGGCAGCACGTTGTTGACGGTGATCCCGAGCGGCGCCAGTTCCGTGGCCAGGGTCTTGGCCCAGCTCGCCACCGCCCAGCGCGTGGTGTTGGACACGCCGAGGCCTGCGATCGGTTCCTTCACCGAGGTCGAGATGATGTTGACGATGCGGCCGTAACCGGCTGCCTGCATGCCGGGTATCAAAGTCTCTGCCAGCACGTGGTTGGCGACGAGGTGCTTGCGATAGGCGTCAAGGAAGGCCTCGACCGCGGCGCCGTGCGCGGTGCCGGGTGGCGGCCCGCCCGAGTTGTTTACGAGGATGTGCACGGGATGCGCGGCGGCGAGCGCCTGCACCGCATTGCGCAGGCCATCGGTATCGCCGGAATCGGCAGTCAGAAATGCATGCTGCTGCTTGCCGGTGCGGGGCAGCGCCGCGACCAGCTCTGCAAGTACATCCGCGCGCCGCGCCATCACCGTCACGTCCGCGCCGAGCTGCGCGAGCTCGATCGCACAGGCACGCCCGATGCCTTGCGAGGCGCCACACACCAGCGCGTGGCGGCCGGCGAGATTCAGGTCCATGGAGAGCTCCGTGCGATCCAAGTCAGCGATTGTGGAATGCGCGCCGCAGTTCAGGCAACAGTCCGGGACCCGGCGTGGGTTTGCCGCACAAGCCGTTGTCCACTGCGCTGGCGTAGGCGGGGGTCATCTTGCCGAGTGTAAGCGTGCCCTCCGGGCCATGCGGCACGTCGAAGCTGCCGCTGGTCACGGGCGTGGCCGGCTTGACGCTGGCGAGTGCCGTCGCCGAGGGCACGTTGACGTTGCTGAAACTGGTCGGCGACTGGGCCCAATACGTGGTCGCCGCGAGTTGCTCCTTCGACGTGGTGACCACGAGGTAGCGCGCATTCGGATTGCTGATGGTGACGGCGCCGAATCCGCCCGACATGCTCGGGCGCCAGTTGATGTAGACGCACAGGGATACGTCGTCGCTGCTGATCGGCTTGAAGCCGGCATCGAGCACGGTGACGGTGGGCGCAAAAAGGAAGCTGTTGCCGAGGTGCCGCGCACTGGGTTGGGCCTGGAACACCACGCGGTAGGGCTTCGTGAATTTCGGCAGCACGAAGGTGAGGAAATGGGTGTGGTGGCCGTCAAGGTCGGCCACCGGGCTGAACCTGTCGATCGTGTACTCGCGCGGCTGGGACGGCAGGTTCGTGTGGAATGGCAGGTCTTCCCAGGCGCGGCAGCACGGCGTGGCGGCCTGCAGGCGCTTCAACACCGCGTCGCGCGCAGGCGGCGGGGCCGCATTGACTCCGGGAAGGCGGATTAGATGCGTGCAGCTTGCGAGCGCGAGGCTCGCAAGCATTGACAGGGTCACGGTGAGCAGGCGGCGCACGATCGGAGATGGGTGGCAGGATGTTCGTATGACGGAACCGCAGATTAATGGCTGATTCTGGCAGATTCATGGCAGCAAGGGCACGAGTGCGAGCCAGTGCCAAGCCATGTGCGGTAGACCATTCGCGCCCTGCGACGCGCTCAAACCTGTAGGGCGGGCACTGCCCGCCGGGCAAGGTTCCTAGAACTCCGCGTGCCCCGGCGCGCGCGGGTAGGGGATCGCGTCGCGGATGTTGGCAAGGCCACACACGTAAACCAGCAGGCGCTCGAAACCCAACCCGAACCCGGCATGCGGCACCGTGCCGTAGCGGCGCAGGTCGCGGTACCACTGGTAGTGGGCGGGATCGATGCCGAACTGCTGCATGCGGCGGTCGAGGTAATCGAGGCGTTCCTCGCGCTGGGAGCCGCCGATGATCTCGCCGATGCCGGGTGCCAGCACGTCCATCGCCGCGACGGTTTTTTCGTCGTCGTTCAGGCGCATGTAGAACGCCTTGATCTTCTCCGGGTAGTTCATCACCACCACCGGCCGGCCGACGTGGGTCTCGGCCAGCCAGCGTTCGTGTTCGGTCTGCAGATCCACGCCCCATTCGACCGGGAACTCGAACTTCTGCCCGGACTTCTGCAGGGCCGCGACCGCATCGGTGTAGTCGAGGCGTTCAAACGGCGCGGCAATGAAGTGCTCCAGCCGCGTGATGGCATCGGGCTGAACGCGCTCGGCAAAGAACGCCATGTCATCGGCGCGTTCATCCAGCACCGCCTTGAAAATCGCCTTCAGGAACGCTTCGGCGCAATCGGCGTCGTCGGTGAGGTCGGCGAAGGCGATTTCAGGCTCGCACATCCAGAATTCGGCGAGGTGGCGCGGGGTATTGGAGTTCTCGGCGCGGAAAGTCGGGCCGAAGGTGTAGACCTTCGACAGCGCCATGCAATAGGCCTCGACGTTCAACTGGCCGGACACGGTCAGGAACGCTTCGCGGCCGAAGAAATCCTGGCGGAAGTCGATTGCCCCTTTGTCGTCGCGCGGCAGGTTGGCCAGGTCCAGGGTCGAGACGCGGAACATGTCGCCCGCGCCCTCGGCATCCGAGGTGGTGATGATCGGCGTGTTGACCCAGAAGAAGCCTTCCGCGGTCAAATGCCGATGCAACGCCGTCATCATGGTGTGGCGCACCCGCGCGATCGCGCCGAACAGGTTGGTCCGCGGGCGCAGGTGCGCAACTTCGCGCAGGAATTCCGGCGAGTGCTGCTTGGGCTGGATCGGGTAGGTTTCCGGATCTTCGACGAAGCCGGTCACCTCGATGGCCTCGGCCTGCAATTCGAAAGCCTGGCCCTTGCCTTGCGAAGGCACCAGCTTGCCGCGTGCGACGATGCCGCAACCGGCGGACAGCTTCTGCACTTCATCGGCGTAGTTGGGCAGCGACGCCGGCGCGACCACTTGCAAGGGCGCGAAGCAGGAGCCATCGGAGAGGTTCACGAACGACAAGCCTGCCTTGGAATCGCGCCGCGTGCGCACCCAACCGCGCACCTCGACCTGCGCGCCTTGCGCTACGCTGCCTGCCAATGCCTGTTTGACGCTCAGTGTTGCCATTGCTTGAAGTCCTGCCTTGCCGATGCCATGTTGACTTGAACCGAACGCGCGATAATAGCGCAGAAGCCCCCTTTCCCAGATCATCGCCATGACCATTGAACTGACTCCAGCCGCTGCGTCCCGCATGCGCGATTTCCTCGGCAAGAGCCCGGCTGCGCCCGGCGTACGCTTCGGCATCAAGCGCACCGGGTGCTCCGGGTTCGGCTACACGGTGGACCTGGCCGAGGGCGTGACCGACGCCGACCGGGTGTTCGAGCTGGATGGCGTGAGGCTGGTGGTGGACGCCAAGGCCCTGCCGTTCGTGGATGGCACCCGCATCGACTATGCCCGTGACGGCATGAACTCGGCGTTCGTATTCCACAACCCGAACGCCACCGGCGAGTGCGGCTGCGGCGAAAGTTTCACCGTGGACAAGGCCGGCTGATCGGCCGGCCGCCAAGCGGTCGCCAGTTGCAGCAAAGCCATGATTGCCCGTACAATTGGCGGTCCCATCCGGTGATTGATTTCCGGGTGGACCTCGCCTCACCGCCGGTTGCCGGATCGGGAGGCTGCTCCGCCATGGCCTTGGCCGTGGCGATACCCACGAGGAAACACAATGCGTCACTATGAAGTCGTGTTCCTGGTCCATCCGGACCAGAGTGAACAAGTGCCCGGCATGCTCGAACGCTACAAGGCGTTGGTCGAGGCCGATGGCGGCAAGGTGCACCGCGTCGAGGACTGGGGCCGTCGCCCGCTCGCGTATCCGATCCAGCATCTGGCGAAAGCCCACTACGCGCTGATGAACATCGAGTGCGGCCCGAATGCGCTCGTCGAATTGAAGTCGGGCTTCCGCTTCAACGATGCGGTGCTGCGCCACCTGATCATGCAATGGCATGGTGTCGAAACCGAGCCGTCGCTGATCATGAAGAGCAAGGACAAGGACGACAAACCGTCGCACCGCGATGATGATGACCGAGAGGAGGCCGCCTGATGCCACGCCCGACCAAAAAGAAGACCGGGTCTGCTCCCGCGTCCAAGTTCTTCCGCCGCCGCAAATTCTGCCGTTTCACGGCCGAAAACGTGGAGCACATCGATTACAAGGATCTCGGCACGCTCAAGCAGTACGTCACCGAGACCGGCAAGATCGTCCCCAGCCGCATCACCGGTACCAAGGCGCGCTATCAGCGCCAGCTGTCGACGGCCGTGCAGCGTGCGCGCTTCCTGGCGTTGCTGCCGTACAGCGACAACCATTTTGTTTGATGCGATCGTCCATGATCGCGGCGTAACCGGCCGCTGGAGTCGGTTCGGCTTCCCGCGATTGGCTGCACCAGAATGGCCATTGCTGGCCTGACCTTCCACGACAGCCGCTCCGCGAGGAACGGCTGTTGGCCACTTCGGACAACCACTGGCTGCGTCTCCCGTGAGGCGCTAACGAATACGGAGTAACACCATGGAACTCATCCTGCTGGAAAAAGTGAAGAACCTCGGCGCGCTCGGGGACAAGGTCCGCGTCAAGCCGGGCTATGGCCGCAATTACCTGGTGCCGCATGGCAAGGCCGTGCCGGCTACCAAGGCCAACCTCGAGGCGTTCGAGCAGAAGCGTGCCGACTACCAGGCCAAGGCCGACAAGCTGCTGGCCGATGCGCAGGCACGTGCCGCCAGTTTCGAGAACGCCGAAGCCACCATCACCGCCAACGCCAGCCCGGAAGGCAAGTTGTTCGGTTCGATCGGTCCGCGCGACATCGCCGATGCCTTCGCCGCGCAAGGTCTTGCGCTGGAGAAGAGCGAAGTGATCATGCCGGAAGGCGCGATCCACAACGTCGGTGACTTTGACGTCGAGGTGTCCCTGCACGCCGATGTGCGCACCCCGGTCAAGGTGCACGTCACCGCCGGCGCGTAAGCATGCGGCAACCATCGTTGCGCGGTCGCGGCGATTGATGATGAATTGAAACGGGCGCCCTTGGGCGCCCGTTTCGTGTGTGCCCGCAACATGCTGTCCGAGGGGCCGTTTCTTGCGACTTGGCGCCGTAATCAGTACCATATTGGTACCTATTGCCGAACCTGATGCCGCACGCATGATCCGCGTCAGCCGCCTTGCCGATTACGCCTCCGTGGTGATGGCCTGCCTCGCGCGCCATCCGGGCGAGGTGTTGCCGGCGGCGCAGGTGGGGGAAGAGACGCACCTTGAGTTGCCAACCGTCAGCAAGCTGCTGAAGCGGCTCGCTGGCGCGGGGCTGGTGGAATCGTTCCGCGGCGCTGCCGGTGGTTACCGTCTCGCGCGCGCCGCACGGGAAATCTCGCTCGCCGAAATCGTGGAGGCGCTGGACGGCCCGATTGGATTGACGGAATGCAGCATGGGCCACGCCGGTTGCGAGCGGCAGTCGTATTGCGCGGTGTCCCGTGATTGGCAAGGCGTGGGCGCCACCATCGACCGTGCGCTGCGAGCGGTCAGCCTGGCCGACATGTTGCAACGGCGGCCGCCGCAGGCCCACGCGGCGAGGATGTGAGGAAGACACGCATGGCTACCCAACCTGACGAAGTCCAGGCCGCCCTTTCGCGCCGTTATACGGCCGGCTTCATCACCGACATCGAAAGCGACAGCTTGCCGCCCGGTCTGGACGAGGGCGTGGTGCGCGCGATTTCCGCGCGCAAGGGCGAGCCGGAATGGATGACCGAATGGCGGCTGGCAGCGTATCGCCGCTGGTTGACCATGAAGCAGCCCGATTGGGCGCACGTGAATCTCGCGCCCATCGACTACCAGGCGATCAGCTATTTCTCGGCACCCAAGAACAAACCGAAGTCGCTGGCCGAGGTCGATCCGAAGATCCTCGAGGCCTACGAAAAGCTCGGCGTGCCGCTGCACGAGCGCGCCAAGCTGGCTGGTGTCGCCGTGGATGCGGTGTTCGACTCGGTGTCGGTGGCGACCACGGCGCGCGAGCAACTCTCGAAGGTCGGCGTGATTTTCTGCTCGATGAGCGAGGCGATCCGCGAACACGGCGACCTGGTGCGAAAGTACCTCGGCACGGTGGTGCCGCAGGGCGACAACTTCTTCGCGGCGCTGAACTCGGCGGTGTTCTCTGACGGCTCGTTCGTGTTCATCCCCAAGGGCGTGCGTTGCCCGATGGAACTGTCCACGTATTTCCGGATCAATGCCGGCCACACCGGCCAGTTCGAACGCACCTTGATCATCGCCGAAGAGGATGCGGTGGTGTCCTACCTCGAAGGCTGCACCGCACCGATGCGCGACGATAACCAGTTGCACGCGGCGGTGGTGGAACTGGTGGCGCTCGATCGCGCCAGCATCAAGTATTCGACGGTGCAGAACTGGTATCCGGGCGACGAGAACGGCAAGGGTGGCGTCTACAACCTGGTCACCAAGCGCGGTGACTGCCGCGGCGCCGATTCGCGCATCGCCTGGACCCAGGTCGAGACGGGTTCCGCGATCACCTGGAAGTATCCCAGCGTGATCCTGCGTGGCGACCGCTCGGTCGGCGAATTCCATTCGGTCGCGCTGACCAATCACTTCCAGCAGGCCGATACCGGCACCAAGATGATCCACATCGGCCGCGACACCAAGTCGAAGATCGTCTCCAAGGGCATCAGTGCAGGGCGCAGCCAGGCCAGTTACCGCGGCCTGGTGAAGGTGGAGAAGGGCGCGGTCAATGCGCGCAACCACACCCGCTGCGATTCCATCCTGATCGGCAAGCAGTGCGGTTCGCACACCTTCCCGTACATGGAAATCAAGAACCCCACCGCGATCGTCGAGCACGAGGCGACCACCTCGAAGATTTCCGATGACCAGTTGTTCTATTGCCGTTCGCGCGGCATCAGCGAGGAAGACGCCGTGTCGATGATCGTCGACGGCTTCTGCAAGCAGGTGTTCCGGGAGCTGCCGATGGAGTTCGCGGTGGAAGCCAAGAAGTTGCTGGAAGTTTCACTTGAAGGAGCGATTGGGTGATGTTGAAAATCGAAAACCTCCATGCCCGTATCGCCGGCAAGGAAATCCTGAAGGGCCTTTCGCTGGAGGTGAATCCCGGCGCAGTGCACGCGATCATGGGCCCCAACGGCGCCGGCAAATCCACGCTCGGCAACGTGTTGGCGGGGCGTCCGGGTTACGAAGTGACGGCCGGCAGCGTGAGCTACGACGGCCAGGATCTGCTGGCATTGGAGCCGGAAGCGCGTGCGGCGGCCGGTGTGTTCCTTGCGTTCCAGTATCCGGTCGAGATTCCCGGCGTCAACAACACCTATTTCCTGCGCGCCGCGTTGAACGGGCAGCGCAAGGCGCGCGGCGAGGAAGAACTCGATTCGATGCAGTTCCTGAAACTGGTGCGCGGCAAGGTCAAGGACATGGGCATGACGCCGGATCTCCTGAACCGCGCTGTCAACGAAGGTTTCAGCGGCGGCGAAAAGAAGCGCAACGAGGTATTCCAGATGGCGCTGCTGGAGCCGCGCCTGGCCATTCTCGACGAAACCGATTCCGGCCTCGACATCGACGCACTGAAGCAGGTTGCAGCCGGCGTCAACGCGTTGCGTTCGCCGCAGCGCTCGTTCCTCGTGATCACGCACTACCAACGCCTGCTCGACTACATCGTTCCCGACTTCGTGCATGTGCTGGCCGACGGCCGCATCGCTGAAAGCGGCGACGCGCAACTGGCGCGCGAACTGGAGGCGCACGGTTACGCGTGGGTCGGTGAACAGGCGCACGCCGAGGCGCGGGCGTGAACGCAGCGGTGACGCCTTTCGTCGAGTCGATGCAGGCAGCGGCATTGCGCATTCCGTCTGCCGGGCCGGCGTGGCTGGACGAAGCGCGACGCGCGGCGCTGCAGGCGTTCGTCGAACGCGGCCTGCCGGATACCCGCAACGAATTGTGGAAGTACACCAGCCTGCGAGCCTTGAACCAGCGCAGCCACGCTCCGGTCGATCCGGCCGCGGCCAGTCGTGCGGCGGTGGAGGGCCTGCTGCCGGCCAGCAGTGCCGACGCTGCCCGCGTCGTGTTCGTGAACGGTGCATTCCGTTCGGATCTGTCGGCGCTCGCGGGATTGCCGCAAGGTGTCACGCTGCAGCCGCTGTCGCGGGCGTTGCTGGACCAACCCGAGCCGTTGCGCTTCCTGCTGGCCGCAAACGCCGGATCCGACGATGGCTTCACGCTGTTGAACCGCGCGCTCGCGGTCGAAGGCGTGGTGTTGCGCGTCGACGCCGGCGTGCGCGTTGCCGCGCCGCTGCATATCGTGCATGTCGGCGTTGCATCCGACACGCCGAGTGCGTGGCACCTGCGCAGCCTGATCGAGCTTGGCGAAGGCGCGAGCGCCGACCTTGTCGAGCATTACGTCGGCCAGGTTGATGCGGAGCATTTCGCCAACGTCGTTCGCGACGTCACCCTGCGCGAGCGCGCGCGTTTGGGCTGGACGGTCGTGCAGACTGCCGGGCCCGGTGCATTGCTGCTGCGGCGCAGCGATTGCCGTTTGGGCGAGGATTCCGCGCTCGATTTCCACGCACTGGAGTTGGGTGGCAAGTTGGCGCGCCACGAATTGCGCGTCGAGTTGGCCGGCACGCGCGCACGCTTCAAGAGTCGCGGCGCGTTCGTCCTGCACGGGCGTCAGCATGCGGATACCGAGGTGCTGGTGACCCATTGCGGTCGCGATACCGCGAGTGATTCGCTGTGGCGCGGCGTTGCCGATGACCGTGCCCGTGGTGTGGTGCACGGCCGGATCCTGGTGATGCGGGGCGCCGACGGTGCCGATGGCGGCTTTTACAACAAGAATCTTTTGCTCTCCCCGGACGCCGAGATCGACACCCGGCCTGCGCTGGAGATCTATGCCGACGAGGTCAAGGCCAACCACGGCGCGACGGTCGGCCAGCTCGACGAGAACATGTTGTTCTACCTGCGCTCCCGCGGAATTTCGCTGGATGTCGCGCGACGGTTGCTGGTGCGCGCGTTCTGCGCGGTGGCGCTGGACGGCATCGAGCCGGCGTCGCTGCGTGAGCACTGCGAGGCATTGTTGTCGGCGCAGTTGCCGGAGGCATCGGTGTGAGTGGTTTCAGGAAGACCTCCCCACAGCGAAGCGTTTCCCAACAGGCGGGGCAGGGAGATGAGCGCGTGGTTCCATCAGTCCTTCCCCCGCTTGCGGGGGAAGGTGCCCGGAGGGCGGATGGGGGCAAGTCGCAGCTGGTCGACTGGACGAAAGTGCGCGCGGACTTTCCGATCCTGGCGCGCAGCGTCCACGGCAAGCCGCTGGTATACCTCGACAGTGCGAATACGTCGCAAAAGCCGCGCGTGGTGATCGAGGCCGTCGATGCGTTCTTCCGCGAGCACAACGCCAACGTGTCACGAGCGGTGCACCAGCTTGGCGAAGAGGCGACCGCGCTGTACGAAGGCGCGCGCACGAAGCTGGCGGCGTTCCTGGGCTCCAACCATCGCGACGAGATCGTACTGACCTCCGGCACGACGATGGCGACCAACCTGGTTGCCTACGGTTATCTGCTGCCGCGCCTGAAGCCCGGTGATGCGGTGCTGGTGACGGCCATGGAACACCACGCCGACATCGTGCCGTGGCAACTGGTGTGCAAGATGACCGGCGCACACCTCAAGGTTGCGCCGATCACGCAGTCAGGTGAGTTGATTGTCGAGAAGTTTGTCGAAGCATTGACGCCCGAGGTGAAGTTCGCTGGCGTGGTGCATGTTTCGAACGTGCTCGGTACGGTCAATCCGGTGAAGGAACTCGCGCGCGAGTGCCGCAAGCGCGGCATTCCGCTGCTGGTGGATGGTTCGCAGGCGGCGCCGCACCTGCCGCTGGACTTGAAGTCCATCGGCTGTGATTTCTACTGCATCACCGGCCACAAGATGTGCGGACCGACCGGCACCGGTGCGCTGTGGGCCCGGCGTGAGTTGCTGGAAGCCATGCCGCCGTTCTTCGGGGGTGGCGAGATGATCAAGACGGTGACGTTCGAGGGCAGCACGTTCGCCGACTCACCGCACAAATTCGAGGCCGGAACGCCGAATGCCGCGGGCTTCGCCGGGCTTGGCGCTGCCGTCGATTATCTGACCGGCATTGGCATGGCCAATATCGCCGCGCGCGAGCAGGAACTGCTGGACTACGCGACGCCGCGCATGCAAGCCGTGCCCGGCCTGAGGATCATCGGCAATGCACCCGGCAAGGCCGCGGTCATTTCCTTCCTGATCGACGGCGTGCACGCGCACGACCTCGCCACCTTGCTCGACCAGGAAGGGGTGGCGGTGCGCTCCGGGCATCATTGCGCGCACCCGCTGATGCAGTTCTACGGCGTGACCGCGACCTGCCGCGCGTCGCTGGCGTTCTGGAATACCGAGACCGAGATCGACGTGCTCGTCGATGCGATTGGCCGGGTGCGGAAGCTGCTTGCATGACACGCGGGGACCAGGGACCAGGGACCAGGGACCGGGCGCTGGCCCGTTCGCGCAAGCAAGGATCGCAGGCGGATGTGCGCCGACCGTTGCGCTACCGCTTTGCCACGCGCGATGATGTTCCGGCGATCGTGGCGCTGACCCAGTCGGCCTATCGCGGTGAGACCAGCCGCGTCGGCTGGACGACCGAAGCCGACTTGCTGGATGGCCAGCGCACCGACGAGCGCGACGTGTCGGAACTGGTGGCCAGGCAGGGTGCACGTTTCCTGCTCGCGGAGCAGGCTGATCAACTGCTGGCAGTGTGCTTCATCGAGAAGCAGGCCGAGGCTTGTTACTTCGGGATGTTTTCCGTGCGTCCGGACGCGCAAGGCAACGGTACCGGCCGCGCGCTGCTGGCGGAAGCCGAGCGGATCGCGCACGACGAGTGGCACTGCAGCGCCGTGCGCATGACGGTGATCGACGTGCGTTCCGAATTGATCGCGTGGTACGAACGGCGCGGTTACCGTCGCACCGGCGAGTATCGGCCATTTCCGTATGGCGATCCGCGCTTTGGCATTCCGAAGCGCGATGATCTGCGCTTCGAGTGGCTGGCCAAGGACCTTTGAGTGTTGGTCGCCCATCTTCGGGAAACGTGATTTCCGGACGGATGCCTGGCAACAGCTGCCTGCGGGTGCGGCACACCTTGTTTGCGGTCCCGCTCGCCCCTGCGGCGGGCTGGCGCAGCTGCGTAGGTTGGGTTGACCCCGGACTTGATCCGGGGGAAGCCCAACGTTGTCGCTCGCACGTGTTGGGCTTCCCCGGAAGAAGCACCGGGTCAGCCCAACCTACGCGCTGTTTTTTTCCGCTCGCCTACTCGCCGCATCCCTGTGGCTCGCCCTGCGGGCCGCCTGCGGCGTTCAAATCGGCAATCCTGCCGATTTAGTCGGCGGCGAGCGGGTGCCTTTCTCTTGCATGGCCAAGAGAAAGGCACCAAAGAGAAGGCCACCCCGCGGATGCGCCCTTCGCACATCCGTCTGCTACGGGTTCGCTCGCGGACTCCGGGGTTCGCCGGCGGTGGACACGCAAGAAATCGTCCCTGATGCTGGGTGCCTGCCCGCACATCCATGTGCGGGCGTTCGCCGGCGTGACATGCCACTGGCATGTCACGACTGCCCCGGCTCACCCTATGGCGAACTGGCCGACATCCTGCCGGCCACCCTTCGGGCCCCTCCTGCGTCCGCTCGCCGCATCCGAGGGGCCCCATGGGCGCGCATGACTCGCGCCATCCATGGCGCTCGCCCTTCGGGCCGCCTACGGCGTTCGCATCGGCAATCCTGCCGATGCAGTCTGCGCGCTGTGGTTGCGAAGCAAATTGTGGAATTCTGCTCCGGCCGAGGCCATGGATGGCCGTCACCGAAGCAGAGCTTTCCTGCGCCGTTGGCGGTGCCGCAGCCGTGACGCCGAGCGCGCGAGCAAGGCGCGCATGTCCGAGCACAGGGACGTGCGACTAAATGGGCAGGGACTGCCGATTTGAACGCCGTAGGCGGCCCTGAGCGTCAGCGAAGGGCGAGCCACAGGGATGTGGCGAGTAGTTCGCGCCGGCGCGCGCTCGGCGAACGGCAAGGGCAGTCGAACGAACACGACGTTCGCTCGACCACCGCCACAGGCGCAATGGTCTTTGGTTACTCTCTGCCAAAACAGAAAGTAACCCGCTCGCCGGTGAGGCGAGCGGAAGATTCTCATGAAACCCTCCGCGCGCGGGTTGGGCTGGCCTGGCGCTTTTCCCGGGGAACCCCAACGCATGCGAGCAGCGACGTTGGGCTTCCCCCGGATCAAGTCCGGGGTCAACCCAACCTACGCAACTGTGCGCGATCGCCACCCAACGCGAGTAGAACCCTTCAAGAGCGCAGCGAACTGGTGAGAGCGACGACGTTGGGCTTCCCCCGGATCAAGTCCGGGGTCAACCCAACCTACACAGCCGCTGCCCAGGAAGCCCAATAAGTGCAGGCCCCGACGTTGGGCTTCCCCCGAATCAAGTCCGCGGTCAACCCAACCTGCGCAACTGCGTGAACGTGAGCCCATCCGGCCTGCGGCCACCTTTCCCCGCAAGCGGGGGCAGGGAATTTCCCTTCGGATCGCAACGCATTGCTGAGAGAATACGTGCACGTACAACAGGAATCATAGTGATGGATGGCTGGATCAAGGTCTGCGCGCGCGACGAGTTGCTGCCAGGCGAATTCAAGGTTGTCTGGGATGGCGACACCGCGATTGCGGTGTACAACCTCGAGGGCGATCTTTACGCGATCGAGGACACGTGCACCCACGACGGCGGCGAACTGGCCGGCGGCGAGGTATGTGGATTTGAAATCGAATGCGCGCGCCACGGAGCGCGTTTCGACGTGCGTACCGGTGAGGTGAAGGAAGCGCCCGCGACCGAGCCGATTGCGAGTTTTCCGGTGCGCGTGGAGGACGGCATCATCTTCACACGCGATGACCGCTGATCACGGGGTTACGCGCTCACGGTTGGCGGGAAGCGCACCTCGACGCGCAGGCCGTGCGGATTCGAGTGGTTGGAGAAGGACAGTTCGCCACCGTGGCGTTCGGCGATCTCGCGCACGATCGCGAGACCGAGGCCGGTGCCCTCGTAGCCATTGCCGATGACGCGGAAGAAGCGTTCACCGAGCCGCGGGATGAGTTCCGCCGCGACGCCGGGGCCGTTGTCCTGCACGCTCAGCACGCACCCACCGTCTTCGCCTGCATGCACTTCCACGGTCACCTCGGCGTTGCCGTGGCCGCCGTAACGCGAGGCGTTGTCGATGAGGTTGCCCAGCAGTTCACGCAGCAAGGCCGCGTCGCCGATCACGATCACGCCGTGCTGCGGGCCGCGATAGCCGAGGTCGATGCCTTGCGCGATGGCGTCGGGCACGCGGGCCGCGACTTCTTCGCGCACCAGATCCGCCAGGTCCAGTGGCGCCGCGACCCCCAGCGTCTCGTCCGGCGCCTGCGCCCGCGCCAGCGCCAGTAGCTGGCCGGCGGCGCGCGCGGTACCGGCCGACAGCCGTTCGACGTGGGCGAGTGCCTCGCTCACGGTCTTGGGGCTGGGATCGGCGAGCGCGCGTTCGGCCTGCAGGCGTAGCCCCGCCAGGGGTGTGCGCAACTGGTGGGCGGCGTCGGCGATGAAACGCTGTTGCTGCCGCAGCATGCGGTCGAGCCGCGCCAGCAGCGCATCGATGGTCGCCACCAGCGGCTGGACTTCCAACGGCGCGTCGATCGTGCGCAATGGCGACAGGTCGCCGGCATCGCGCAGGCGGATTTCACGCGCCAGCGGATCGAGCACGCGCAAACCGCTGTTGATGCCCAGCCACACCAGGCCCATGGCGACGGTGATCAGAAGCAGTTCGATGGGTACGCTGGATACCATCAGCTCGCGCGCGAGCGCGCGGCGGCCTTCGGTGCCTTCGGCGGTGGAAATCACCAGCATGTCGCCGGGGTCGGCGCGGTTGGGCAGGAACACCGAGGCCATGCGCATGCTGCGATCGCGGTCGACGAACTTGCTGAAGATCGGCTGCGCGGTCTTCGAATGCGGAACCGGTTGCGGCAGGTCCTGGTCGCCCGCCAGCACGCCGTAGCGCAAACTCCGAACAGCGAAGCGGTTGCGGTCCTTCACCGAGAAATGCAGCAGGATGCGGGCCTGCTCGCTCAACTCGTTGCGGCCGGCGTCGCTGTTGACCAGCTCGCCGATGGCTTGCGCGCTGTCCAGCAACCAGCGGTCGTATACCGCGTTGGCGTAGTGCAAACCCACCACGTAGTTGACGATGCCGCCACACACCAGCACCGCCAGCAGCGGCAGCGAGACGAACAGCAGCAAGCGCCGGCGCAGGCTCGGGCTACGCACCATCGCCGGCCTCCAGCAGGTAGCCAAGGCCGCGCACGGTGCGCAGGTTGACGCCGCTGCCGGCAAGTTTGCGGCGCAGGCGATGGATGGCGATGTCGAGGCCGTTGTCGGTGAGCGCCTCGTTCCAGGTGCACAGGGCTTCGATCACGTGTTCGCGCGAGGTGACCCGGTTGGCGCGCGATGCCAATACTTCCAGCAAGCCGAACTCGCGCGCGGTCAGGTCGAGTGCGCAACCGTCGCGCAGTACCCGGCGGCCGGCGAGATCGACTTCAAGCGCGCCCAACTGCAGCAAGGGCGCGCCCTGGCTGCCCTGGCGGCGCAGCAGGGCCCGCACCCGGGCATCGAATTCCGCGAGGCTGAAGGGCTTGACCAGGTAGTCGTCGGCGCCGAGGTCGAGTGTCCGCACCCGCTGTTCGACATCTTCGCGGGCGGTGATCACCAGCACCGGCACCCCGTCGTGGGCGGCGCGCAGCCGCCGCACCACGTCGCCGCCCTCGCCGTCCGGCAGGCCCAGGTCCAGCACCACCAGCGTGAAGGCGTGTTCCTGCAGTGCGGCGATCGCGGCCTGGCTGCTGGCGAGGTGGTCGACGGTGTGCCCCGCGTGTTCCAGCGCGGCGCACACCGCATCGGCGATGGCCGCATCATCTTCGACTACCAGCACGCGCATGTTCCGGCTCCACGCAACGGCAAGGGTGGGGGTCTCAAGCGTACAACTTGACGAGCACGATTTCGCCGGCGCCTTCGATATGGGCATGCGAGCCCGCGAGCTGGATCACCAGTACGGCATCCCCGGCGGCGAGGTCCAACACGGGCGCGTCAGTGGCGGAAACGGTGGCCCGGCCGTTGTCCAGATAGACCAGCCAGCGCGAGCCGGGCTCGGGTGGCAGCAGCATCGAGCCGGCCAGCGTGCGGGCGATCGCTGTGCCACGTGCGTCGCCGCGCAGCATCAGGTTGAAGTCGCGAGTCGGGCCTTCCGGGAGCACACCGCACGGGGCGGGGCTGCCAGCAAATTGCACGGCGTGCATGCGCGCGGCGTGCAGCGCGTGCCCGTCCGGAAAGCGCAGGGTCATCGCTGCGTCCAGCGGCACCAGTTCGCGGCGTGTCTGCGGCAATTCCGAGAACGGCCCCGGATGGTCGACCCTGGCAACGCTGACGCGCACGCGCCATTCGGCGCTGTCCGGTTCGCGCAGGATGACCGTGGTGCTGCCGGCACCGTTGGCCCAGGGTTCGTCACGCTGCTTGGAGCGGGGAATCGCAATCAGGCTTGGCATGCCGCTGATGGTATCGGCGCGCGGTGCGTTTCAGTCGAGCAAGCCGCGCAGGGTGTCGAGCCCAAGCTTGAGGCTTTCGTTCCACGCGTAGCCAATGATTGCGCCACCGGTGCGGGCATCGCAAAATTCCTCTTCCTGCCCGGGCGCAAGCAGGTGGCGATAGTCGACCGTCAGTTCCTCACCGGCGTCGAGGTTGCGCGCAGCGAAGATGAAACCCAGCAGCCACAGGCCGGTTGGATCGAAGCTGTGGTTGACGTAGCACTCGTCCGGCCAGTCCGGCGACAGGGTGTAGCGGTCCTCGAACCAGCGCACCGAGGTGTGCAGCTGGGCAGCGCGTGCCGGATCACCGATGATTTCCGCGAACGACCACGTCTGGTCGATGGCATCCGGCGCGATTGCAATGCGTCCGCGCGCCAGCGGCTCGTCGAGGAACAGGCCCTTGCCGGCGCCGGGGATGCGCGATGGAGCGATGTGGTAACGCGGCTGGATCACGAGGGCGGCCGGAGGACTGGGCGCGCCAGTGTAGTGCTGCCGCTGCACGCCGGGTGGACGGTGCCGAGGTGGCCCCGTCCACCCGCCTCGCGCCTACTTCTTGCGCGGGTGCCGTGCCGGTTTGGCAGCCGGTGCTGGGAAACTGCCGGTGAGGCGGATCGCGTCGTGGTTGCGCGCCAGCGTCTTGTCGCCGATGCCCTTGATGTTGTCGAGCTCATTGGCGCTCTTGAACGCGCCGTGCGCCTTGCGGTAGGCGACGATCGCCTCGGCCTTGGAGAGGCCGATGCCATCCAGCGAGGCTGCGATGGTGGCGGCGTCGGCGGTGTTGACGTTGACCGGGGTAGCGGCGATGGCCGGCGCGGCGAAGGCGAGGGTCAGCGCGAGTGCGGCGAGGGTTTTGCGGAACATTTGGATTCTCCCTTTGGGCTGGTGCGTGCCGCGATGTCGGCACGTGGATCCAGCTTGCCGCCCGCGGACGCCCGGAAGTAGCGGACGGCAACGCGCGTTCCCGTCGGGCAACGACGCCGGCCGTTGTCGGAATCGGCCGACGCGGCGCTGTTACAATGTGACATTTCGTATCGACGGGAGCCAGTAATGGACGCCAACAAGGCCAGCGCCTTCATCGGCAAGCTGTGGGACGACGAGGTGGTTCCGCAGATCACCGATTACATCCGGATCCCGAACAAGTCGCCGATGTTCGACAAGGACTGGCAGGCCCACGGTTACATGGATGCGGCGGTGGCGCTGATGGAGAAGTGGGCGCGCGCGAAACTCGCGTCGCTACCCGGCGCCACCCTCGAAGTGGTGCGCCTCGAAGGCCGCACCCCGTTGATCTTCATCGACGTGCCGGCGCTGGGCAGTGCCGCGCGCGCCGACGATTGCGTGCTGCTGTACGGGCACCTCGACAAGCAACCGGAAATGACCGGCTGGAGCGAAGGCCTCGGTCCGTGGACGCCGGTGCTGAAGGGCGACCGCCTGTACGGCCGCGGTGGTGCCGATGATGGCTACGCGATCTTCGGTTCGCTGACGGCCTTGCTGGCCCTGCACGACCAGGGCGTGCCGCACGCGCGCTGCGTGGTGATTATCGAGGCCTGCGAGGAATCGGGCAGCTACGACCTTCCGTATTACGTTGACCATCTGGCGCCGCGGATCGGCCAGCCCTCCCTGGTGGTGTGCCTGGATTCCGGCTGTGCCAACTACGACCAGTTGTGGCTGACCACATCCTTGCGCGGCATGACCGGTGGTGAACTGACCGTCGAGGTGCTGACCGAGGGCGTGCATTCGGGCGACGCATCCGGCGTGGTGCCGGACAGCTTCCGCATCGTGCGCGAGTTGCTGTCGCGCCTTGAAAACCCGGCAACCGGCGAGATCCTGCCGAAGGAACTGTACGTCGAGGTTCCGGCCGAGCGCATCGAGCAGGCGAAGCAATGCGCGGAGATTCTCGGCGACGAGGTGTTCGACAAGTTCCCGTGGATCGAAGGCATGCGCCCGGTCGATGCCGATCGCGTCGAGTTGATCCTCAATCGCACCTGGCGCCCGCAGCTGGCAGTCACCGGTGCCGACGGCCTGCCGTCGCTGGATAGTGCCGGCAACGTGCTGCGTCCGTCGACGGCCTTGAAGCTCAGCCTGCGCGTGCCGCCGACGGCAAGCGGCAAGAAGGCTGGCGAATCCGTCAAACGCCTGTTGGAGGCGGATCCTCCGTATGGCGCCAAGGTCAGCTTCAAGCTGGAAAAGGATGGCAGCGGCTGGAATGCACCGCGATTGTCCGATTGGCTGAGCGGTGCCGTGAGCAAAGCCTCGCAGGATGCCTTCGGCGCGCCCGCGGCCTACATGGGCGAGGGTGGCTCGATCCCGTTCATGGGCATGCTCGGCGAGAAATTCCCGCGCGCGCAATTCCTCATCACCGGCGTGCTGGGCCCGCATTCGAACGCGCATGGCCCCAACGAATTCCTGCACATCCCGACCGGCAAGAACGTCACCGCCGTCGTAGCGAGCGTGGTGGCAGCGCATGCCGAGGCGAGCGCGCAGGGGCTCACCTGAATCACGCGGTGGATGCGTCGTTGGCGACGTTTCGGTCACGCTTCGAGCGCAGCGTTCGGCAATCGTCCGGATTCGCGCTGCCAGCGGGTTTGATGCTGCGGCTGGCAGCGCATCCATATGCGCGCAGGCTGCAGCGGGCACAAGCGCCAGGCGGTGTCGGCAAATCGCTGTGACGCCTGGCCAGCGCCGCTAAGCTTGCACGACCATGAACCGGATGTTGTCGCGATGAATTACGACCTGCCCCCAGTTACCCGCGCGCTGTTGATCGCGAACGTCGCGCTGTTCCTGCTGGAACTGGTGCCGTCGTTGCATCCGCTGATGATTGCCTACGGTGCGTTGTGGCCGATCGGGCCTTCCCAGGTCATCGGCTATACCGCGGGTGGCCAGCCGTTGATCGCAGGCTTTCAGTTCTGGCAATTGATCACCTACGCGTTCCTGCACGGTGGCCTGACGCACATCGCCTTCAACATGTTCGCGTTGTGGATGTTCGGTGGCCCCATCGAGCACCTGCTGGGCGCCAAGCACTACACCATCTACTACTTCGCCTGCGCCATCACCGCCGCGGTTGCGAACATGCTGGTCGCGCACTTTTTCGTGCACGGGTTCTACCCCACCATCGGTGCGTCGGGGGCAATCTTTGGCCTGCTGGTGGCCTTCGGGGTGATGTACCCGAAGGTGAAGATGTTCCTGATCTTCCTGCCGATCCCCATGCCGGCGTGGATATTCGTGCTCGGTTACATCGCGCTGGAACTGTTCTTCGGCGTCAGCGGTTACGAGACGGGCGTGGCGCACTTCGCGCACCTTGGCGGCGCGGTCGGCGGTTTCGTGCTGCTGCAATACTGGCGCGGCAAGCTGCCGTTCAAGCCCAAGCGCATCCTGACGCGGTGAGACATCCGCGGCGCCGCGCGCTCAGCGCGCGCCGATGCTGAGGTTTTCGACGTACACGACTTCGCAGGCGCCGTCGCCGGTGTCGTCGCGGGTCATCGAGCTGCGCCAGTGCCAGCCGTCGGCCTTGTCGGCCTCGACCAGCAGGCCGTCGAGCGTGACCACGTCACCGGGGCGCACGCGCTTCAGCTCGTAGGCGACCAGTGCGTTCGCCGGCAGCATGTGCATGTTGGCACTGTGGGTTTCGATTTCGCGTTGCGGAATCGGGAACTGGCGCGTGGACCAGTAGTAGAAGCGGCCACCTTGGCTGATCTTGATGTGCTGCAGCACGGCGGTGTCGGACATGTGGCCCCAGCCGAATGCGAGGTCGGTCGGCGAAAGCCCGGACTCGGCATCGAAATGGTAGTTCTCGCGCGAGAGTACGCGTGCGGTCAGCGAGAATTTCGCGAGCGGATGCAGGGTGGCATCCTTGAACGCAATCGGCGGCTGCGGTGAGGTGAAGTCGACCTGGACCGGGTTGTCCGGAGCGATGACGCCGTGCGCGCGCGCGACCGGACGGCCGTTCCACCAATACCAGCCCGCGACCAGCAGGATCGCGAGCAACACCCATGGCCGCCAATTCCGCATCGGGTTTCCCCCCGCACGCTGCCCCGCGTGCAGGATACTTCAGCGCAGACGACCGCGGCGAAGCGCTTGCGCGCCTCGCCGCTCCGGGGTTCCTTGCGATTGCGTCCTTCGCTCAGCGGTTCTCGACGCTGGGGTGCAGGCGCTTCACCAAGTGCAGCGTGTTGGTGTCGGTATGGTGCAGCTCCTTGCCGCCCAGTGCGGCAAGCTTCAGCACCAGGTCCGAGGTGTAGGTGATGGTGCCGTCGGCGTTGAGCTTGAAGGTGCTTTCAAAGCCCTTGAGTTCGGCGCGCTGAGACAGGTACTTGTTCTGCAGGATGCCGTAGTTGGGGTCGCCCGGGGTGGCCTTGAAGGTCAGCTTCTTGTCACGCGGCTTGGCGCTGCAGCCTGCCAGGATTGCGATGCCGCGGCCGAACACCACCGCGCGCATGGCCTGGCCGTTCGCCTTGTCCCAGAGCATGTAACCGACTTCGTCGTGGAACGGGTTCATGGCTTCTTCGCCGTGGCGCCACGCGGTGTTTTCGTATTTCAGCCCCTCGATTTGCTGCTGCCCGTTTTCCTGCATGGGAATGGGATGGAAACGGAACCGCTCGAAATAACCGGTATGCGTGGTCTCGTCATCCTTGTTGTGGTACGACAGGTCGACGCCGACGTTGCCTTCCCACTCTCCAACCAACCAGGTCAACGGCCCCAGCAACTGGGGGCCCTGGATCACTTTTGCGGCCTTGGGCATGACGGTGTCTCCTCTATGGTGGTGGAAGCGAACCTACCCTACGCTTGGCCCGGCTTGATAGCCAATTGATAGAGTGGATGAAATGGATAGGCGTTGGCTATGGCGCGGTCGATTGCGGCGTGAGCCGCCTGTCGGCGGTTCTCGTCGAGCGGCCATACGCGGTCAGCGGTGCAGGTCGCCGGCCGCTTCGGGCTGGTAGTGGATCGCGGTGACCTTCAGGCGGTGCGTCTGCCCGCCCGGGCCCGGCCAGTCGATGCCCTGGCCCACGCGCAGGCCGAGCAGCGCGCTGCCGACCGGGGCCAGTACCGAGATGCGGCCGGCATCCGCATCGGCGTCGCGCGGATACACCAGCGTCAGCGTGTAGTGCTTGCCGTTGGACTCATCCACGCAGTCCGCCGACGAATTCATGCTGACCACGTCGTTCGGCATGTCACCGGGTTCCACGATGTCGGCGCGGTCGAACTCCGCGCGCAACCTGGCTGCCGCCGGCGTGCCGTGCAATGCGGGTGCTTCCAGCAGCGCCTCGATGCGTTCGACGTCGAGGCGCGAGAGGGTGATCAGCGTATCCATGTCATTTCTTCGCGTGGGTCTTGTTGGAACGATAGCGAGCGCGGCGTGATTTCACAACGACAGGCGCGGCGGCGGCTGTCAGTGGCGCCGACGGGGCGGCCGCAGGGGGCAGGGTGGCCGGATCGAGCAGGGCTGCCGGCAGGTGCCGGAAGACGCCAGCCAGCAGCAGCAGGAAGTCATGGATGGCCGAGCTGCGCCGCCAGAACATCGCCAGCCGCCGGCTGGGTGCGCGCCCGTGGAAGGGCGTCAGGTGCACGTTGCCGGTGCGTGCGATCGGCGGTTGCACCGCCAGCACGGGCAGCAAGGTCACGCCGACATTGGCGGCCACCATCTGGCGCAAGGTCTCGAGGCTGGTGGCCCGAAAGCCCTGGCGCTCGCCGGCGCCGGACATCCGGCACACCTCCAGCGCCTGGTCGCGCAGGCAGTGGCCGTCCTCCAGCAGCAGCAGGCGTTCGTCTTCGAGATCGGCGATCTTCAGCGACTTGTGCCTGGCCAGCCGGTGCGCTTCGGGCGCGGCCAGCAGGAACGGTTCCTCGAACAGGAATTCCGCGTGCAGGGTGTCGTCGGCGACGGGCAGGGCGAGGATCGCGGCATCCAGCTTGCCCTCGCGCAGGCGCTGCAGCAGCTCGGGCGTCTTCTCCTCCACCAGCAGCAGCTCCAGGCGCGGAAAGCTTTCGCGAATCGTGGCGAGCACGTGTGGCAGCAGGTAGGGCCCCAGGGTAGGGAAGATGCCGAGCCGTATGGCGCCGGCTGCGGGGTCGCTGTCACGCTGCGCGATGCGCTTGATCTGCTCGACCTCGTTCAGTACTTCCCGCGCGCGCGTCACGATCTGGCGGCCGGCGTCGGTCAGCAACACCTTGCGCGGGGTGCGTTCCACCAGTGTCACGCCCAGCTCGTCTTCCAGCTTCCTGATCTGCGTGGACAGCGTCGGCTGGCTGACGAAGCAGGCTTGCGCCGCGTGGCCGAAATGCTTGTGGTCGGCCAGGGCGACCAGATATTGGAGGTCTCGCAGGTTCATTGTCGGCCCTCGTCGGGTGTGACCGTGCAGGCTCGCGTGCGCAATGGATTCGGGGATCTTTGTAATATACAGTATCTATCAATCATATTCCATCAATCAATTGGACATATCAATCAGCAGGCTCTAACCTCTACTTTGAACGGCGGCAATGGCCGCCTGTCCAACCCTGTACCACCCACCCAAAGGAGCTGTCCATGTTGACCGTAGGCAACAATTTCCCCCATTTCAACCTGAAGGCCACCGTCTCGACCGAGAGTCTCGAGAAGGCCTTCACCGACATCGACAACACCACTTACAAGGGCAAGTGGCTGTGCGTGTTCTTCTACCCGAAGGACTTCACCTTCGTGTGCCCCACCGAGATCAAGGGCTTCGCTGATCTCGATGCGCAGTTCCAGGATCGTGACTGCCAGATCCTCGCCGCCAGCACCGATTCGGAGTTCGTGCACCTGGCCTGGCGCCGCGACCACAAGGACCTGCACGACCTGCCGTTCCCGATGTTGGCCGACATCAACAAGAACCTGACCCGCGCACTCGGCATCCTCGATGAGGAAGGCGTGGCCCGGCGTGCGGTGTTCCTGGTCGATCCGGACGGCGTGATTCGCTTCGTGTATGTCACGGAAGGCTCGGTCGGCCGCAACCCGGCCGAGGTGCTGCGCGTACTCGACGCGCTGCAGACCGACGAACTGTGCCCCTGCAACTGGACCAAGGGCGAAGAAACCTTGAAGGCCGCGTAAGGCCCTTCGTGCTGCCAGCGCCGACACCCCCTCCGTCGGCGCGGCGCCCAAGGCGGCGGGAGCAATCCCGCCGCCGCTTTATCCGCTACCGGAGAACATCATGAGTCTGGACCGCATCAAGTCTGGCCTGCCCGACTACGCCAAGGACCTGCGCCTCAACCTCGAATCCGTGTTGGGCGAGGGCGGCGCACCGGGACTTTCACAGAAGCAGATCGCGATCGTGGCCTTGGCCTCGGCCATCGCGTCGCGGCACGCGCCGCTGACGTCGGCGCTCACGCAATTCGCCGCGCAACATGCCAGCGAACAGGAACTCGACGGTGCGCGCACCGCCGCCGCCCTGATGGGCATGACCAACATTTACTACCGCTTTTTGCACCTCGTCGAGGACGACGAATACGCCACGCTGCGCGCGGGCCTGCGCATGAACGCGATGGCCCGGCCCGGTTGCGACAAGATCGACTTCGACCTCGCGGCGGTGGCGGTGTCGGCGATCAACGGCTGCGGCAGCTGCGTGGCCTCGCACGAACGCACCCTGCGCAAGCATGAGGTTTCCGCGCAGGCCGTGCAGAGCGCGGTGCGCATCGCATCGGTGGTGCATGCCGTCGCGGTGGCCCTGGAAGGCGCCGCTGCCGCCGAGGTGGTCGCTGCGGCAGCGTGAATCCACGCGCGTCCGGCAGCGGGCGCGCGTGGAGTTGCACCCACGCAGGGACTTCCGTCACTTGCCACGTGGCGCGCGGCGTGCTGCACTCAGCGGTTGTTCCCACGGCTTGGAGTCGAGACCGATGCGTGTGCTTCCTGCAATAGTGATGGCGGGCCTGTTGCTGTCGGGCGCTGCCGCGGCGGCGCCACAACCCGCGTTGTCGTCGGCGCCTGCCGCATCGACGAGCCGCGGCGAAGTGCCACCCATGACGCGGCTGCCGGATTGGGCGGTGCCGCAGTCGTACGATCTTTCGATCAAGAGTGATCCTGACCAGTCCGGTTACACCGGCAGCGTGACGATCGCGGTCGACCTGAAGAAGCCGTCCAGTCATCTCTGGTTGCACGGCAAGGATCTGAAAGTCTCGCAGGTCACCATCACCGATGCTGCGGGTCGTGTCCATGCGGGCAGCTACAACGGCAAGGTCACCAAGGACGCGGAAGATGCCGGAGTGGCGCGCGTCGATTTCGGCACCGTGCTTGCGCCGCAGAAGCTGAAGCTGAAGTTCGTGTTCGCCGCGTCCTACAACCAGACCCTGCAGGGTTACTACAAGGTCGTGTTCGCCGGCAACGCGTATGCGATGACGCAGATGGAGGCCATCAGCGCGCGGCTCGCGTTCCCGTGTTTCGACGAGCCCGGCTTCAAGGCACCGCTGACGCTGTCGCTGACGATTCCCGACGCCGACAAGGCGGTCGCCAATGCCGCCGAGACCGGCAGCAAGCCGGCCGGCAAGGGTTGGAAAAGCATCACCTTCGCCACGACCAAACCGTTGCCGACCTATTTGTACGCGTGGGCGGTCGGGCCGTGGGACATCGTCGATGGCCCCACCATTCCTGCAAACCAGTGGCGCGCCGAACCGGTGCCGGTGCGCGGCATCGCGACCAAGGGCAATGGTCCGAAGATGCAGCGTGCGTTGGCGATGGTGCCGACGATCGTCGAACACGAGGAAGCGTATTACGGCTTCGGCTACCCGTTCGGCAAGCTCGATCTTGCCGCGCTGCCCGATTTCTCCGCGGGCGCGATGGAAAATGCCGGGCTGATCACGTTCCGCGATTGGCTGTTGTTGCTCGACAAGGATTCCGCGCCCGGCGCGGTGCGCAGCACGTTCAACGTCGAGGCGCATGAGCTCGCGCACCAGTGGACTGGCGATACCGTGACCCTCGCGTGGTGGAACGACATCTGGCTCAACGAGTCGTTCGCCACCTGGATGCAGCAGAAGATCGAACAGCAGATCCATCCCGAGTGGCGCGGCGATCTCGCGCGCATCGAAGGCGGGCAGGGCGCCATGGGCAACGACAGCCTCGCCAGCGCGCGCATGATCCGCCAGCCGATCACCGGCAACGGCGACATCGAAACCGCGTTCGACGGCATCACCTACCAGAAAGGTGCGGCAGTGCTCGGCATGTTCGAGCACTTCGTCGGTCCGAAGGTGTTCCAGCAGGGCATGCGCGCGTACATCAAGGCGCACGCGTTCGGCAATGCGGACGCGAATGACCTGGTGGACGCGATCGCCACCGCTGCTGGCAAGGGTGAGGCATTCAAGGCCGCATTCAAGAGCTTCCTCAACCAGAACGGCGTGCCGATGGTCGCGAGCAAACTCGATTGCGATCCCAAGGGCGGCGCGGTGCTCGACCTGACCCAGAGTCGCTACCTGCCGTTGGGATCCACGGGCGACCCGAACCGGGAGTGGGGCATCCCGGTGTGCGTGCGTTTCCCTGGCGGCGTGCAGTGCCAGATGCTGTCCGGCAAGCACGCGGCGATGAAAATCGATGGTGGCAAGTGCCCGGCGTGGTACATGCCGAACGCCGATGGCGTCGGTTACTACCGCTACGAAATGGCCAAGGCCGACCGCGCGGCGCTCGACAAGGTGATCGCACAACGCAACGATGGCGAACAGTTGGCGTATGCCGATTCGATCGATGCAGGCTTCAACCGCGGCGATCTCGGTCCTGCCGACGTGCTGGCGGCGATGCGCGAGTTGTCGCGCTCGCACGTGCGCCAGATTGCGTTGGCGCCACTCGGTACGGTCGAGTGGATCTACGACCACGCGGCGCAGACCGAGGCGCAGAAAGCCGCGCTCCGCGATGCCGTGGCGAAGGCGTACCTGCCGCGGCTGGAAAAGCTGGGTTACCAGCGCCGTGCCGGTGAGCCGGCGGACGACGTGCTGATGCGTTCGTCGCTGGCCAGCACGCTCGGCCTCGAATTCAAGGTGCCGGCGGTGCGTGCCGAGTTGTTGAGGCAGGGCAACGCGGCCTTGAAACCGGGCAAGGACGGCTTGCCCGATCTTGCGGCCGCCAATCCCGACCTGCTGCGCACCGCGTTGTCGGTGGCGGTCGAGGACAACGGCAAACCCGCGGTCGCTGAACTGATGGCGGCGCTGCCGAAAACCACCGACCCCGTCAGTCGCAATGCGATGCTTGGCGCGCTCGGCCACGCACAAGGCGCCGAGGCCGACGTGGTGCGCGATTTCGCCTTGAGCAAGCAGGTGAAAGTCGGCGAGATGGGCCGGTTGTTGTACGGCGGCCGTGACACGATCGCGCAGCGCAACGACACGTGGAAATGGTTCACCGGCCACTTCCAGCAGATCGTTGCCCGCACTGGCGTGTTCTCGGGCGGCTATCTGCCGTACCTCGCGGCCGGCGGCAGCTGCACGCGGGCCGAAGCGCAGCGCGTCGAGGACTACTTCACGCCCAAACTCGGACAGGTGCCGGGTCTCAAGCGCGGTCTCGCACAAACGCATGAATCGATCAGCCTGTGCGCGGCATTGAAGGCGCACCAGGATCCGGCGTCGATCCTGCACTGAGCCAATGGCATCCGCGCGTGGCTGCGCGCCGCGCGTGGATGCCGTTGCCCGTTTTCGCGAGTCCGCTACACTCGACCTCGACCAAAACACCCGGGGGAAGGACGATGCGCCGAGCAGCGTGGTGGTTGTGCGGTCTGGCGATGGCGTGGGCGGGCGTTGCCGCGGCTGCCGCGCCGTCGATTCCATCGGCGTTGCAGGATTGGCAGGCGTGGGTGTTGCACGGTCACGAACAGCAGGCCTGTGCGCTGCTCTCCTCGCCTTCGGGCGGTAGCGGCCATCAATGCGTGTGGCCGACGCAGTTGGCGCTCGCCGCCGACAAGGACGGCGCGCAATTCAAGCTCGGTGTGCATGTGGAAGCGGAAAGCTGGGTGGCCTTGCCCGGCAATCGCGATGCCTGGCCGCAACAAGTGCAGGTCGATGGCAAGCCCGCGGTGGTGCTGGATCGCGATGGCGCGCCGATGCTGCGACTCGCGGCGGGCGATTACGTCGTGCAGGGCGGCATGCATTGGGACGCGCGTCCCGCGCGCTTGCAGATGCCCGAATCCATCGCGCTGATCGACCTCACGGTCGACGGCAAGCCGATCGCGCAACCCGAACGCAACGATGGCTGGATCACGTTGGGCCCGGGCGCCGCGCAACAACGGCAGGCGGATGCGTTGAGCCTGCGCGTGTTCCGCAAGTTGGCGGACGGCATGCCGCCGACGCTCGCGACGGTGATCCAGTTGCACGTTGCGGGCAGTGCGCGCGAACAGGTGCTGGGCCCGGTATTGCCGCAAGGTTTCGTGGCGACGTCGCTCGACGGCGACCTGCCGGCGCGGATGGATCCGGACGGCCGCCTGCGCGTGCAGTTGCGTCCCGGCGACTGGTCCTTGACGCTGGACGCGCGTGGCACCGCCGCCCTGGCGAAACTGCACTTCACACCGCCGCCAGCGCCATGGCCACAGCAGGAAATCTGGAGCTACGCCGATGCGCCGGCGTTGCGCACCACGCGCGTGTCGGGCGCGCAGCCGATCGATCCGGGCCAGGCCAGCGTGCCTTCCGATTGGCGCAACCTGCAGGCGTTCGTGATGGCCAAGGGCAGCACGCTCGCTGTCGAGCAGCGTGTGCGTGGCCGCAGCGATGCGGGCAATCGCCTGCGCTTGAACGAAGCCTTGTGGCTGGACTTTGATGGCTCGGGCGTGATCGCGGACTCGCGCATCACCGGGTCGTTGCTGGATGCCGATCGCCTGGACGTGGCTGCGCCCTGGAGCCTGTCTTACGCGCACGCCGGCGCGACCGACGAGGCCGTGCTGGTGACGCACGGCGACAAGCCGGGCACCACCGGGGTGGAATTGCGCAGTCACGTGGTGCACCTGCGCGCGGGCTTGCGGCTGCCCGGCCATGGCGGCGCGCAGTCCGCCACCGGTGGCTGGCAGCAAACCTTTGACGAGGTGAACGCGGTCTTGCACCTGCCGTATGGCTATCGCCTGTTGGGCGCGCCCGGCGCCGACCGTTCGCCGGACAGCTGGGTGGCGGGCTGGAACCTGCTGGATCTCTTCGTCGCTGCCGTGATCGCCTTGCTCGTGTGGCGCCTGCTCGGCTGGCAGTGGGCGCTGGTGGCGCTGGCGTTCGTGGTGTTGTCGCATGGCGAGCCCGGCGCGCCGCGCTGGACGCCGGCCATCGCGGTGGTGATGGCACTGGTGGCGAAGATACTGCCGAACGGGAAGCTGCGCAAATGGGTGCGCTACGTCGGCGTTGCGTCGCTGGCGCTGGCGGTGCTGGCGACCTTGCCGTTCGCCGCCGTGCAACTGCGCGATGCCATGCATCCGCAGTTGGAGAGCAATCGGCTAGCTTGGATCGGAACGGATCGCGGCAACTATGCGGCGACCGGCGATGTCGATGCCTATGCGCCGCCGCCACCGGTTCAGGAGCAAACCGTGATGTCGACCCCGGCTCCGCCGCCTGCGCCACCACCACCACCCGCAGACGTGGCAGCGCAGGCGCCCGCCGGCAGCGTGGCGAAGGCCGAAGTGCGTGCGAACCCGCAGACACTGCAAAGCATCGTCGCGACCGGTTCGCAGATCCCGGCGATCGTCGCGGCGGGCGGTTATCCGCCCGACACCGTGATCCAGTCCGGGCGCGGCGTGCCGGATTGGGGCAACTACGGCAGCAGCTACAGGCTCGGATGGAGCGGGCCGGTCACGGCGCAGCAGACGTGGCGGATGGTGATCCTGCCGGCGTGGGCGACGCGGATTTTGCGCGTGGTGATGCTGGCCTTGCTGGTGACTTGGTTGGTGGTGCTCGCGCGCGCGTTCGGCTTGCAGACGCGCCTGCCGCGCGGACCGAAGCGCGGCGCGGCCGGTGTTGCCGCGATGTTGCTGCTGCTGGCGCTGGCGCCGCAGGCGCGCGCGGATTCGACGCCGTCGCCGCAACTGCTGTCGCAATTGCAGTCGCGTTTGCTGGAGGCGCCAAAGTGTGCCCCGCAATGTGCGTCTTCGCCAATGGCGCAGGTCAGCTTGCAGGACGATGCGCTGCAAGTGACGGTCGAAGCCGATGCCGCGGCGCGCGTGGCGTTTCCGTTGCCGCACATGGATGCGCCGGCTACGCTCACCAGCGTTGCGCTGGATGGCAAACCGGCGGGCGAGTTGGCAAACCGCGAGGGCACGCTGTGGATAGCACTTGATCGCGGCGTGCATCGCGTGACGCTGCAGTTCCGTTTCGGCGCAGGCGCGGGCAGCGCGGCCCTGCATTTCCCGCTGCCGCCGCCGCAAGTGCAGGTGTCGGCACCGGGTTGGCAGGTGGCTGGCGATGATGGCTTGCGGCTGTTGTCCAATACGCTGACGTTCACGCGCTTGCGGCCTACCCAGAACGCGCCCGGCGCGGTCATTCCGGCGCAGGCGTTCCCGCCTTACGTGCAGCTGGTGCGCAACATCGACATCGGCCTCGACTCGGCCATCTCGAACGTGGCCACGCGCGTGTCGCCGGCGCAAGCCGGTTTCACCATCAGCGTGCCGCTGTTGCCGGGCGAACACGTCAGCGATCCTGGCATCAAGGTGACCGATGGCAAGGCGCTCGTTGCGTTCGGGCCCGGCGAGGATTCGGTGGCGTGGTCGAGCACGCTGGACGCGAAGGGCAGCCTGAAGCTGACGGCGCCTGCACTGGACGAGCGCGCCGAAGTGTGGCGCATCAGCAGCGTGCCGCTGCTGCACCTGGGGTTCACGGGCGTACCCGAATCCGCGGTGGACGATGGCGACGCCGCACGGGACGTGCATGTGTTCCGGCCACTGCCCGGCGAGACGCTGGACGTGGCCATCAGCCGTCCGGCTGCGGTTCCCGGCGACAGCGTGGCTGTGGACCGCGTGACCATGGCGGCGGCGCGTGGCGAGCACGCGCTGGAAACGACATTGACGCTGGTGACCCGCAGCACCCGTGGCGGTGAGCAAGGTGTGCAGTTGCCGCCCGCAGCGCAGTTGCTGGCTGCGCAGCGCGACGGGCAGGCGCTGCAATTGAATCCACGCGACGGCCATGTCGCGTTGCCGGTGCAACCCGGCGTGCAGACGTTCACGCTGCGCTTTCGCGATACATCCCCGCTCGGCCTGGTGTCGCGCACGCCCGCGGTGGCGATCGACGCACCGTTTGCGAATATCCGCACCTCGCTCGGGCTGCCGCACGACCGTTGGGTGATGTGGACCTGGGGGCCGCAGGCCGGTCCGGCGGTGTTGTACTGGTCGCAGTTGCTGGTGCTGCTGATCGTCGCGATCGCGTTGGCGAAGTTCGCGCCGACGCCGCTGCGCTGGTGGCACTGGTTGCTGCTGGGGTTGGGTTTCTCGACCTTCGCATGGAGCGCCTTCGCACTGGTTGCGGTATGGCTGATCGTGCTCGGCCTGCGCGCCCGCAGTGATGGCTACGCGGCCTTGACGCGCTCGCCGTTCAACGCGCTGCAAATCCTGATCGCGGTGTTCACCTTGATCGCGTTGCTGTGCCTCGTGGCATCGGTGCCATACGGGCTGCTGGGCCGGCCCGACATGCGCATCGCCGGGGTGGGTTCCACCGCGTCGGCGCTCAACTGGTTTGCCGACCAGGGCCACGGCGCGCTGCCGCGCGCGGGCGCATTCACGTTGCCGTTGTGGGCATACAAGGCCGCGATGCTGGCGTGGGCGTTGTGGTTGGCTTATGCGTTGATCGGCTGGTTGCGTTGGGGCTTCGATGCGTGGATGCACGGCGGCTATTGGAAAGCGGCGCCGGCCGCGCCGCAGACTACCCTCGCGGAGCGCGTCGCCACGGACAAGGACGATGCAAGTACGTGACCTGCTGGCCGAGGGTGTGAAGGCCTTGTTTGCGCACGAGGATGCGCGGCGCGAAGCGGCGTTGCTGTTGCGCAGCGTGCTTGACAAGCCCGAGGCGTGGTTGGTTGCCCACGCCGACGATGTGGTGGTTGCCCCGCAAGCCGCGGCGTACCGCGCGCTGGTCGAGCGGCGTGCGGGCGGCGAGCCGATTGCCTACCTCACGGGAATGCGCGGTTTTCACGACATCGAGCTGCGGGTGACGCCGAACGTTTTGATACCGCGTGCGGAAACCGAAGTGCTGGTCGACCTGGCCCTGCAGCGGATTCCCGTGGACGCCGACTGCGCAGTGGCGGATCTTGGCACAGGCTCCGGCGCGATCGCGCTGGCGATCGCGAAGCTGCGACCGCGCGCGCACGTGGTGGCGACCGACGTCAGCGAGCCGGCCCTGGAAGTGGCGCGCGACAATGCGGAACGCCTGCAGATACGCAACGTCGAATTCCGGCAAGGCGTCTGGTGTGACGCGCTGGCAGGTGAGCGGTTTGAAGTGATCGCATCCAATCCGCCGTACGTCGCCGCAGGCGACCCCTACCTGCACGAGGGCGACCTGCGTTTCGAGCCACCGCTCGCGTTGTCGCCGGGCACCGATGCGCTCGGCGCGATCCGCGTGATCGCGACCCAGGCGAAAGCGCACCTGCCTGCTGGCGGCTGGTTGCTGTTGGAGCACGGCTTCGATCAGGGTGCCGGCGTGCGCGGGGTGCTCACCGGGCGCGGCTATCGCGAAGTGTTCAGCGAGTGCGACCTCGAAGATCGCGAGCGTGTGAGCGGCGGGCAGCGGGGGTAACACCCGGCGCAGGCAACGGCTCGGCGGCTGTTCCGCGGGATCGGCATGGCGCGGCCGGAGCGTGGGTTGGCGCTTCCCTTGACAGCAAAAACGACACGTGTAGTATTTCATACAACTACACATGTCGTTGGAGTTGTATCGAATGTCCAAGACCGCCGTCCCCGCGATCAGCGAAGCCGAAAGCCGCGTAATGGAGGTGCTGTGGGAACACGCGCCGCGCGGATCGGAAGAAGTTGCATCCGCGCTGCACGCCGAAACCGGCTGGCATGAGAACACCGTGCGCACGTTGCTGAATCGGCTGGTGCGCAAGCGCGCGGTGCAGGCGACGCGCGATGGACGGCGCTTCCTGTATGCGCCGCTGCTCGCACGCGAACAATGGCAGGCCAGCGAAAGCCGCAGCCTGCTTGATCGCGTGTTCGGCGGCCGGGTTGCGCCGTTGCTGGTGCACTTCAGCCGCAACGAGAAGCTGAGTGCGAAGGACGTGGCTGCGTTGCGCAAGCTGGTCGACGAACTCGAAAAAAAGGACAAGCGCCATGGCTGACATGCTGCTGCGGATGCTGGTCTGGACGACGTTCGGATTGGCGCTGGTGCTGGTGCTGCGCAGGCCGGCACGGCACGCGTTTGGCGCGGGTTCGGCATTCACGCTGTGGTTGTTGCCGGTGGTCCTGGCACTGGGACCGCTGCTTCCGCGGGGCATTGCGCCTGCAGCGGTGATGGTGCTGCCGGCCGTGTCGGTGACAGCCCATGCGCCCGTCGTCTTCGCCAGCCTTGGCGTGCATGCCAGCTGGGACGCGGTGCTCGCCGGGTTATGGCTGGCGGGCGTTGCGTTGGGTAGCGCGCGCCTGGCTTGGCACCACGCACGTCTACGCCGTGGGGCGCGGCACGGATCGCCCGCGTGGCTGGATGTGGTGCGCCGTGCCGCACCTGGTATGGATATGCGACGCGTCCGCGTACACGCGAGTGGCCCAGCGGTATTGGGGTCACTGCCGCGCGCGCTGGTGCTGCTGCCGGAGGATTTCGCCGAGCGCTTCGACACCTTGCCGACGCGCGCACTGGTGTTGCGCCACGAACTCACGCATGTACGACGCGGTGACGCCTGGTGGACACTCGCGATGGAATTGGCGACGGTGTTGATTTGGTTCCACCCGTTGGCATGGCTTGCGCGCTCGCGCTTTTGCCTCGATCAGGAACTTGCCTGTGACGCCGCCTCGCTACGCGAGTTGCCGGAATGCACCCCGGGCTATGCGCGCGCATTGATCGACAGCGTTGCGGCACATCCGGTTACCGCACTCATTCCCTGGCTCGCCGAGCCGCAACTGAAGGAACGCATCACCATGCTCAGCCGCACCCCGCCGGGCACGCTGCGCCGTCGCGCCGGCTTTCTCGCCGTCACCGCAATGCTTGCGGGCGGATTGTTCCTCGCGGGCGCGCACGCCCCCGTGCACGCCGCCGCGCCACCCGCGCAGGCTGCGCCTGCGGTCGACATCACATTCAAGAACGCGCACCCGCCCCGCTATCCGGTCGCCGCGGTGAAGCACGGCGAGCAGGGTACCGTGATGCTGGATGTCACCATCAGTGCCAGCGGCAATGTCGAGCACGTGGCGGTCGATGCAAAGCGCTCCGATGCATCACCCGCGTTGCAGCAGGCGGCCTTGGCCGCAGCTGCCAACTGGAAGTTCAAGCCTGGCTTGAAGAATGGCAAGCCCGTGGGCGGCGTGGTGCGGATCCCGGTGAACTTCTCGCTCGGCGGCCCGAAAGGCGCGGCGGGCGGTGCGTGCCCGCCAGGTTTCCAATACAAGCAGGGCGAGGGCAAGTCGTATTCGTGCATCCACGAGCAGCCGAAAGCATCTGCGGCGGCGATTTGAAGACGACCTTCAATCGAATCGCGTTGATTCGATTTCACGCGCGCCAGGGACGGCACCTTCGCTACGCTGCCTTGCGGATGCTGCTGGTGTTGGGTGGAGTAACTATGTTGGCGGCATGCGGAACGCACGCGGCCGTGAAGCCGGCGGCCCAGCCTTCCGCGCACCCGGAGACCACCTACAAGCTGATCGCGCCACCAGGCTCGCCACAGTACGCGCTGAAGCCCGGCCAGTCGGCAAGTCTGCCGACGCCGCTGATCGGTCACTTCGCGCCACCCGTCTACCCGCCGTCGTTGGCACGTCGCGGAATGCCGCCGGTGGTGATCACGGCCCACCTGGTGTTCGGTACGGATGGCCGGGTGCAGGCGGTCACGATCGTCGCGGATTCGTTTGCGGCTGCAGCACATGCGTTGTTCGAGGACGCGGTGATCAAGGCCGTACACGCATGGGTATTCACGCCGCTGGTGTTCACCGGAACCACGGGTGGCGGTAGCGCGCCGGTCGCGCTGCACAGCGAAGCCAAGCCCTTCAGCCTGTGGTTCGAATTCCGCTTCACGATGCGGGACGGCAAGCCGGTCGTGGAGTCGGCGAAGCGCTGAACGGCGCGGGTACGCGTCAACCCGGCAGCGCATCCTCGAAGTCGCTCTCCTGCATGCGGCTGGCGCGGCTACCGCGCGCGAAGCGAGCCGCGACAGGCGTCGCGACGATCGCCACGATGAAGTTGGCCGCCAGTGCGAGCAGGCCGATGTAGATGCCGACGTGGGTGCCGTTGACGATGAACGTGTACACGGGCTTCAGGCCCTCGTGGTACGCCAGCGCGCTGCCCAGCGCCATGCCGGTGAACCAGCCCGCAAGCAAGGCCGGCGCGCGCAGCCAACGCGTGAACAGTCCGCAGATCACGGCCGGAAAGATCTGCAGCATCCAGATGCCGCCCAGCAGTTGCAGGTCGATCGCGAACTTCGTCGGCAGGTACAGCACAGCCAGCAGCGCGCCGAACTTCACCAGCAGCGAGGTGTTCTTGGCGATACGCGACTCCTGCGCGTCGGTCAGGTTGGCGTTGATGAAGGGCTTCCAGATGTTGCGCGTGAACAGGTTGGCGGCGCCGATCGACATGATCGCCGCCGGCACCAGCGCGCCCAGTGCGATAGCCGCGAAACAGAAGCCGGCGAACCACGGCGGGAAGCTGGCGTTGATCAACGCGGGCACCGCGATCGAACCGTTTTTCACCTCGATGTGCGCAGCCAGCGCCATGTAGCCGAGCAGGGCAATCAGTCCCAGCAGGATGCTGTAGGCGGGCAGCCAGACCGCGTTGCGGCGCAGCGTGTCGGGGCCGTTGGCCGAGAGGGTGGCGGTGGTGGCGTGCGGGTACAGGAACAACGCAAAGGCCGAACCCAGTGCCAGCGTCGCGAAGGACCAGTACTGGTCCGGCTTCAGGATCACGCCGGTATTGCCGCCCTTGGCTGCGAAGGCTTCCTTTGCCGCATGGAAGACCGCGCCGTACCCACCAAGATGGATCGGGATGATGACCACCGCGGCGAGCACCGTGATGTAGAGCATTGCGTCCTTGATGAAGGCGATCAGCGCAGGCGCGCGCAGGCCGCTCGAATAGGTGTAGAGCGCGAGGATCACGAAGGCGATCACCAGGGGCGTTTCGCGGCCGATTCCGAGCGCCGCAAACCCCATGGCCTCGAACACCACCTCAAGACCCACCAGTTGCAGGGCAATGTAGGGCATCGTTGCCAGCACGCCGGTGACTGCCACGGCGAGCGCCAGGCCGCGGCTGTCGTAGCGACCCTCGACGAAATCCGCGCTGGTGATCCAGCCGTGCCTGCGGCAGGCGTTCCACAGCCTGGGCATGGTCAGGAACACGATCGGGTAAACGAACACGGTGTAGGGCATCGCGAAGAAGCCGTAGGCACCCACCGCATACACCAGCGCCGGCACCGCGATCAGTGTGTAGGCCGTGTAGAGGTCGCCGCCCAGCAGGAACCAGGTGACGAAGGCGCCGAAGCGGCGGCCACCGAGGCCCCATTCGTGCAGTTGCGAAAGGTCGCCACGCCGCCAGCGCGTCGCGAGGAAGCCGAGCACGGTGACCAGCAGGAAGAAGAACGCGAAGACCGCGACTGCGGTCCAGTCGAGGTGCGCGGCGTTCATGTGCGCGACCCGCGGTGCACGAGCCAGGTGAGGAGCGCAGCCAGCACGACCCACGCAAACTGCCAAGTGTAGAAGAACGGAAAGCCCGCGATCGTCGGCTCGATCCGGTTGTAGAGGGGCGGCCACAACAGCGCCGCGAACGGCACCAGCAACAGCAGTGGCAACCAGCGGCGCGACCTGCGCATTGCTCTTCCCCCGGCCGCGCAACTCGCGGCGATCGTCGTGGCATCGTATGCTTGCGCGCTGTCGCGGTGCTTGGCAAGTGCCGGCACCACGCGCCGCCAATACGCCCGGACCTGGGAACCCGAACCATGCCAAGTACCGTCAACCGCGGACCACGCCAGATCTGGTACGCCTTCATCTGGTCACTCAAGGGGCTGCGCGCCGCCTGGCAGGTGGAGGCCTCGTTCCGGCTCGAAGTGCAACTGTTGGTGATCATGTTTCCGCTCGGCCTGTGGTTGGGCAACGGCCCGATCGAGAAGGCATTGCTGGCGGGCTCGCTGTTGCCGGTGCCGTCCGCGGAGTTGCTGAACTCGGGCCTGGAAGCCCTGGTCGACAAGTTGTGGCCGGGCCAGGATGTCACCGCCGGCCGGATCAAGGACATGGGTTCGGCCGCGGTATTCCTGCTGATGATGAACATGCTGGTGATCTGGGTCGTGATCCTCGGCGCGCGCTCGGGAGCGTGGTGATGGATGCATTGCGTTGGTTGCGCCACTGGTTTCACGCACCCGCGAGCCGCGCGTTTCCGCCCGAAGCCATGCAGGAAATACGCGCGGCGATCGCTGCCGGCGAACACAAGCACGATGGCGAAATCTGCTTCGCAGTCGAAGCCAAGCTGCCGGCACGTTTCCTGATTGGTGGCCGGCGCGTACGCGCGCGCGCCGAGGGCGTATTTGCCGACCTCAAGGTGTGGGATACCGAGCGCCGCACTGGCGTGCTGATCTACGTGCTGCTGGGCGATTACGACATCGAGATCATCCCGGATCGCGGCGTGGTGGCGCGGGTGCCGGAAGGCTCGTGGGAGCGCATAATCGGCTTCATGAGCGAGCAGTTTCGCGGCGAGAACTGGAAGGAAGGTGCGCTGGTCGGCATCGAGGCCACGCACAATCTGCTGGAGTTGTACCTGCCGCCGGGGCCGGGACGCCGCGCGGCGTCGCCCAAGCCGGTGGTGGAGTTGTAGTCCCGATCAGGCGGACGCCGCAGCGTGCAGGGCGTGCACGAGCCCGTCCGGGGTGTTGACGGGGGCCTGGCAGGTCATGCCCGAGCAAACGTAGGCGGTGCCGGTGTCGCTGCGCGCAACGCGTTCCCCAAGAATCCCGGGCAGCATGCCGGATTCGGTTGGCATCAAGAACGCATCGATGCGATCCGCGGCCAGTGCGGCCGTGTGATCGTGCAAGGCCTTTTGCAACGCGGCTTGCCATGTTGGAATCTGCGCCTGCGAACAACGCACCACGATTTGCGTGCGCGGTTTCGAGAATTCGTGTAGTGCGCGCAGCACGCTGGTGCAGGCATCCGGATATTGCCGCAGCGCGCCGGAAGCCGCGCGCAAGGCGCGTTCGGCCGCGTCGAGGTAGCGGCTGCTGCCGACGAGGTGAGCAAGCCGCAGTAGCGCAAGGATCGCAGTGCCATTGCCGTTCGGTAGCGCGTCATCGGTCCAGCTGCGGTTGCGCGCCAGCGGCGTTGCGTGCTGTGGCGTCGAAAACCAGAAGCCGCCGTGCTCTGCGTCCTCGAATTGCGCGAGCAGGGCCTCGGCCAGCGCCATCGACCATTCGAGGTCGCGCGGATCGAAAGCAAGCTGCATCACATCCAGCAAGGCATCCAGCAGGAAGGCATGATCGTCGAGGAAGCCCGGGATGCGCGCTGCGGGTGGCGCTGCGTTGGCAAACAACTGGCCGTTGATCCATGCCGAATCACGCAACGCTGCAAGTGCGCGTTGCGCCATCTCGGCACAACGTGGATCGCCCAGCAGGCGCGCGCTGCGTGCGAGGCCCGAGATCGCCAGCGCATTCCATGCGGTCAGGATCTTGTCGTCGCGCAGCGGGTGTTCGCGGCTTGCGCGCACTGCGGTCAGCGCGCGTCTTGCTTTCGCATACTCCGACGCGACGGCGTCGAGCGGCCGGCCAAGTTGCTGCGCAACTTCGTCGAGTGGGGTGGTGCGCAACAGGTGCCAGGCGTGTCCTTCGAAGTTTGGCGGATCGTCAAGACCGAATGCCGAGACCGCCATGGCAAACTGGTCATCCGGCAAAGCCGCGCGCAGCTGCTCGCGCGTCCACAGGTAGAAGCGGCCTTCCGCGCCTTCGCTGTCGGCGCTTATGGCGGAGTAGAACGCGCCGCTCGGTGCCGACATGTCGCGTGCCAGCCAATCGACGATGCCCAATGCTGCTTGGCGGGACAAGTCGCGCAAGTCGGGCTCGGTGTGCTGCATGGCCGAACCTCGCGCGTACACCGGCAGCAACTGCGCGTTGTCGTACAGCATCTTCTCGAAGTGCGGAATCGTCCATGCTGCATCCACGCAGTAGCGGAAGAAGCCGCCGCCAAGGTGATCCTGCAGCCCGCGTGAGGCCATCATTGCAAGCGTGCGGCCAGCCATCGATGGTGCGGTTGCCGCGCTGTGCTGATCGAGCAGCCATTCCAGTTCGGTTGCGCGCGGGAATTTGGGCGCGCCGAGGTTGCCGCCCCAGTCCGGATCGAAACGCGCGCTGAGGCGTTGCAGGGCCATGGCCGCTGCCGCGGCCGCATCAGGCGTCGAGGCATCGCCACCCGCGTTGGCGTGCTGCAACCAATCCTGCAGTCCGGATGCCTGTTCGCGCAGTTCGCTGCGGTGATGGTCGAAGTAGTCGCGCACCCGCTGCAGCACTTCGGGGAATCCCGGCAGTCCGTGGCGCGGCGCAGGTGGAAAATAGGTGCCGATGTAGAACGGCGCCAGATCCTGCGGATCGAGGAATGCCGTCAATGGCCAGCCGCCGCCGCGTCCACGCAGGGCCTGGTGCGCCAGTTGGTAGACGTGATCGACGTCGGGGCGCTCCTCGCGGTCCAGCTTGATGTTGACGAACGAGGCGTTCATCGCCGCGGCGATGGCCGCGTCCTCGAAGCACTCGTGCGCCATCACGTGGCACCAGTGGCAGGCGCTGTAGCCGATCGAAAGCAATATCGGCGTGTCGCTGGCACGCGCGGCGTCCAACGCAGCTTCGTCCCAGGGTTGCCAGTGCACCGGGTTGCCGGCGTGCATGCGCAGGTAGGGGCTGGAAGCCGTCTCAAGCCGGTTGTTGTCAGTGCGGTTGGCTGCAGTCATGCAGCCATGCTAACGCCGCACGGAAAAGAAAAGCCCGGCTTGCGCCGGGCTCTCCGTGTTTCCGTTGAGTGCCGCTCCTACTTCGACGCGGCAGGCGCGGGTGCAGCGGCGCTGGTATTGCCCGGGCCGATGTACTTGGCGAGGAATGGCAGGATCATGTTCCACAGCTCCTCGTTGTGCTTCTCGCTCTGGAAGCCGTGCAGTTCCTTGGGTTCGGCCAGCCACTCGTAGGGCTTGTTGGCCTTGTTGAGGTACGAACGCAGGTCGGTGGCGTTCTGGAACGGCACGCGCGGATCGTCCTTGCCATGCGCGATCAACACCGGCACGTTGAACTTG
>DASSNC010000032.1:0-28064 GCA_035688305.1 Rhodanobacteraceae bacterium | reverse complement strand
CCGTGCAGTTCCTTGGGTTCGGCCAGCCACTCGTAGGGCTTGTTGGCCTTGTTGAGGTACGAACGCAGGTCGGTGGCGTTCTGGAACGGCACGCGCGGATCGTCCTTGCCATGCGCGATCAACACCGGCACGTTGAACTTGCCCATCATGCTGACCGGCGACATCGCGTAGGCGTCATCACGCGTGCCGATGGCATCCGTGAAATAGTTGCGACCGCCAGCACTGCGGCGGGTGTCGCTCTTGTCCATGCCGATCCGCCAGTCGTACACGCCGGCATAATCGATCGCGCACTTGTACAGGTTGGGCGCGACGATCGGCTGCATCAGCGAAGAATAGCCGCCGAAGCTGGCGCCGAACACGCAGATACGGTTCGGGTCGACGTAGCCTTGGGCGATCGCCCACTTCACGCCGTCAACCAGATCATTCTGGATGCCGGTAGCGAACTGCTTGTAGCCGGAACGCTCGAAGTTCCAACCGCGCTGGTCGGATCCCCGATAGTTGATCTGCAACGAAGCATAGCCACGGTTCGCCAGCAGTGCCGCCCAGGGCGCGTACGGGTCTTCCGAATACAACCATTTGTCGGAGACGTAGATCGGACCGCCGTGCGGCAACAACACGAGGGGCAGGTTCTTGTCCTGGCCCAGTGGCAGGGTGAGGAAGCCGGCCAGTTCGATGCCATCGCGGTTCTTGAAGCGGATCGGCATGCGATGCGGCATCTGGTCCGGCTTGATCCACGGCAACACCGCATACAGCGGCCGGGCACTCATCGTGGTCTTGTCGAACAATGCGTAGTCACCAGGGTTGCGATCGCTGTTCACGGACAACAACAGCATGTTGCCGTCGGTGCTGGCGCCGGCCATGGCCACGAGCGCGTTGGGCTGGCCCTTGGCAAGCGCGCGCATGATCTGCACATAAGGGTCGTTGTTGAGATACTTCACGACCGGCCGGCCGCCAGCGGCGAACAGCGCGGCAATCGGAACCCCGGATACCGGGTTCCACATCACGCCGGTGACGGATGAGAACGAATCGGACGCCAATACCTCGCGGTCGCTGCCGTCGAGATTGCAGGAAATCAGCGCGTTGGGGCCACCATCCAGGCTGGACAACGCGTAGAGAAGCTTTCCGTCGCGACTGATCGCGAGGGGTGCGAAATTCTTGCCGATCGTTGACGCCGGCATCTGGGTCCAGTGCTCGCCGTCCTTGCTGTAAAAGCCGACGGTATCCAGGTTGTTGTTGGCGCCGACCGCGATGCGTGCCACGTTGTCGAATTGCAGGATTTCCATGCCGCCGTGGTCGATCTCGCCAACCTTTGACGCAGCGCCCGTGGTGGCGTCGACGTTGTACAGCGACGTGGAGCCGCCGTTCCAGCTGTCGCCGGTCACGCCCCGCATGCGGTCGAGGCTGAGATAGAAGTGGCCATTTGGTTTGCGGGGAAGGTCCGCGATCCCCGGGTACCCCTGCGGAATGGCGAGCGAGTTGACGCCGGCAAAAGCGCCGCCACGGTGCCTCAGGCTGTACAAGGTCTTCTTGTGCGACCCGTCGTAATCCACGCCGATGATGTCACCGGTTCCCGACGGCAGCACCAGGGTTCCAGTCTCCCGCGCCAAACCCATGATCAGGCGAGTATCGCTGACCCAATTGACGTCGATCGGTACGTAGCGGGGCGCCATCGCGAGGCGGCTGACAGGCTTGAGGTCTGGCAGGTGCAGCACGGCGAGCTCGTAGTTCGCGTCGGTGCTGTCGCTGTTCTGGCTGATCACGACCGCTATGTACTTGCCGTCAGGTGAGAGCACCGGGTTGCGCAGGGTCGGGTGCTGGACGAAATCCTTGATCGGGATTTCCGCAGCATTCGCGGCCGCTGCGCCCAGCAGGAGCAGCCCCGCGAGGCAGAAAATGGAGTGCAGGCGAAATTTACGCATGTCGAGTGGATCCCCTTGCGGCATGGAAAAGATACGGCCTGACCATCCCGCGGCAAGACCACCGCCGATTATGCCAGCGCCGCGCCCCATGCGTCACCCTCAACCCGCCAGCCTTGCAGGGTCGCCAACCCCCGGCTACCGTGCGCTGTTGCCCGCAGAGCCAAGCACGTGGATCGATCTGTCGAATACCCAGCGATGTACCTGAAACGCGGCGAGGATACGCGCTTGCGCGCCGGGCACCTGTGGGTGTTCGCGAACGAGGTGGATGTCGCGCGCTCGCCGTTGAACACGTTCGAGCCGGGCGAGGCTTGCGTGGTGATGGCTGCGAATGACCGGCCGATCGGGGTGGGTTACGTGAATCCGCATTCGCTGATCTGCGCGCGGCTGGTTGCGCGTGGCATCGAGCATCCGCTGGATGCATCGCTGCTCACGCATCGCCTGCAGGTGGCGCTCTCGCTGCGCGAGCGCTTGTATCCCGAGCCGTACTATCGTTTGTTGTACGGTGAATCCGATGGCGTGCCGGGGCTGGCGCTCGACCGCTTTGGTGACGTGGTCGTGGCGCAGGCGACGACGGCCGGCATCGAGAAACTGAAGCCGCAGGTCGAGGCGGCGGTGCAAAAGGTGTTGAAGCCGCGCGCCCTGATCTGGAAGAACGACGCCGGCATCCGCGACATGGAAGGTCTGATGGCCTACGCCGACATCGGGTTCGGCGAACCGCCGGGCGCGCTCACGGTGCGTGAGGGCGGTGTCGAGTTCGCGGTGGACGCCATCGGTGGCCAGAAGACGGGTTGGTTCTACGACCAGCATGCCAATCGCGATGCGCTGGCGCCGTATGTGCAGGGCAAGCGCGTACTGGACATGTTCGCGTATCTCGGCGCGTGGGGCTTGCGCGCTGCGGCGATGGAGGCGCGTGAAGTGGTGTGCGTGGATGCCTCGGCGGCGGCCGTGAAACTGATCGGCGAGAATGCGCGCCGCAACGGGCTCGAAGACCGCGTGCGCGGCGAACGCGCGGATGCCTTCGATTTCCTGAAGGCCGCACGCGAGGCGCGCGAACACTACGATGTCGTCGTCCTCGATCCTCCCGCCTTCGTCAAGCGCAAGAAGGATCTGAAGGAAGGTGCGCTGGCCTACCGGCGCATCAACGAGCTGGCGATGCAGGTGTTGGCGAAGGACGGCATCCTCGTCACCTGCTCCTGCTCATACCACATGCCGCGCGCACTGCTGCTCGACGCCGTGCAAAAAGCGGCGCGCCACCTGGATCGCAGCGTGCAGGTGTTGCAGCAGTTGCAGCAGGCGCCCGATCATCCCGTGCATCCGGCGATACCCGAGACCGACTACTTGAAGGGCTTCATTTGCCGGGTGCTGCCGGCGTAGCTGCGCGCATTGCGCGCGGCCGCCGCACCGGACATGCCGAGGCAACCATCTGTCGCGAGCACGCTCGCTCCTACATAATGCGGTGTTGATTCACTGCCGCGCTGACCATGACCCAGCCTCTCTTCGTCGACATCGACCCCGTTGCCTTCCACATTTTTTCGTTCGGGGTGCGTTGGTACGGATTGATGTACCTCGGTGGTTTCATCGGCGCGATGGTGCTGGGCGAGTACCGACGTCGCAGGGGCCGGCTCGGCGTCAGTCGTGACGCGTTCCTCGATCTCATGTTCTACGGCATGCTCGGCGCCATCATCGGCGGGCGCATCTGGTACATGCTGACCTACCAGTCGATCAGCTGGATCTGGACCGATCCACTGCAGCTGTTCAAGGTTTGGGACGGCGGCATGTCCTTCCACGGCGGCCTGATTGGCGTGCTGGTGGCGAGCCTGTGGTGGTGGCGGCGCAACCGTGCCAACGTCGTCCACTATTTCGACGTGGTGGATTTTGTCGCGCCGCTGGTGCCGATCGGCCTGGGTCTGGGCCGCCTCGGCAACTTCATCAACGGCGAACTGTGGGGCAAGCTCAGCACCCTGCCGTGGGCGATGATCTATCCGAGCGCGCTGCGCGACAACCCGCAATTCCAGGGCATGAGCAATGCGCAGCTGCATTCGATGTACCTGACCGGGTCGCTTGACGCCTTTGCGCGCCAGCCATCCGAGCTCTACGAAGTCCTGCTCGAAGGCGTGGTGATGTTCACCGTGCTGTGGCTGTTCTCCGCCAAGCCGCGCCGTCGCTACGCGGTGTCCGGCCTGTTCGCGTTGCTGTACGGCTGCTTCCGCTTCGCGATCGAATTCGTGCGCGAGCCAGACGCGCAGCTCGGCTACCTGCTGCACACCGGCTGGCTCACCATGGGCCAAGTGCAGTCGATCCCGCTGATCGCAGTCGGCGTGTTCTTGCTGTGGCTTTCGCGGCGCGCGCCGGTGGCCGAGGTCCGGGTTGTCGAGGGGCCTGCCAAGGCTGCTTGACGGGTTCGCAAAGGCTCCGTTGTTGGTCGGGCCCGGATTTGCTCCTTGCGGGTCGGACGTGCGCCGAACAGATACTCGATCGGATCCGCCGGCGCGCGTCGTTCGCTCCTTTGATGCATTGCCAAGAATCGCGAGGTCACGCGCGCGGCGAAAGCATCCGTCGCGGGTCTCCTTGCACGTGATCCGAGCAATTCTGGCGCGTTTTCCATGAAAGGTTCGCGAAAGATGCACCTGTTACGCGCGCGCCTGTGCCGTGAGGCTGGAGAGAAATTCAAGACTTGACCTACCGTCCCCTCGGCTACTTTCATGCGTGACTCGCGTCACATGGAGCGGGTGAACTGGGTGGGTAATTTGTTTCGTCAGGAGGTCTTGCAGGCGCAGCGCGGCCAATGGATGGGCGCGATCAACCTCGCGACGCCATTGTCATTCGTCTGGTGGGGTCTGCTTGCGGCAGTGCTGGCCGCCGCGATCGTGCTGTTCCTGATCTTCGGGCACTACACGCGCCGCGCTGATGTGACGGGTCAGCTTCTACCTAGTGCCGGCATGCTCACCCTCTCGGCCAGGACCACCGGTACCGTCGCCCGTACCTTGGTGCATGAGGGCGAGCAGGTCAGGACAGGCCAACCGCTGGTCGAGGTATCCGCCGACCTGGTCAGCACCAGCATGGGCGACACCCACGCGGTCGTCAGCGCGCAACTGCGGGCGCAGGAGACACAGGTTCGCTCCACGCTGGCCAATCTCCAACCGCAGGCCGAGGAACAGGGAAAGGATCTGCACACCCGGATCGAAGTGCTGGGAGCGCAGATAAGCCAGATTGATGGCCAGCTGGCGCTGCAGCACAAGCAAATCGCCGCAGCTACGACCTTCGTCGCGAAGATCCAACCCGCGGTGACCACGGGCGTGATTTCCGTCGCGCAGTTCAATGCCTACCAATCCGCTGCCCTGAATGACCAGGCGCAGGAGAAGGCACTGGAACGGCAGCGGCTGGATGCAACGGGGGAGTTGAGCAGCTTGCGCGCACAATTGGCGCAACTGCCACTGGATACCGCCGCGAAGGCCAATCAACTGCGCAGCCAGCTTGCGCAACTGGATGCGCAATTGGCAGAAAATGCGGCGCTGGGCGGCACGCTTCTGCGCGCCCCACGTGCTGGCACTGTATCGACACTGCTCGTGAAGACAGGCCAGAACGTCACCAGCGGGCAGCCGGTCCTTTCGATCCTGCCTCGCGGTTCGAAACTTGAGGCGCAACTGCTGGTGCCGAGCAGCGCGATCGGCTTCGTGGAACCCGGCAATCGCGTCGTGCTGCGCTACCAGGCGTATCCGTATCAGAAATTCGGCCAGCAGTACGGCGAGGTCGAGCAGGTATCGCGTAGCGCGCTCAGCCCTGCGGAAGCTGCAAGCCTGCTCGGCCAGAACATCGCCACGCCGCTGTATCGCGTGTTGGTTGCACTGGATCGCCAGCGCATCGACGCGTACGGCAAAGCAGAAGCCCTGAAGCCGGGCATGGCGTTGAATGCCGACATTCTGCTGGACCGCCGCAGTCTGTGGCAGTGGGTATTCGAGCCTCTCTATGGGTTGCGGCAGCAGCTTGCGACCAACGGGGCGAACACCCGGTGAGGACGACACTCGTGAATTTGGCCGCCGCTTGTGCTGCACGAAGCCGCCGGCGAGCAGCGGCTGAAAACCGGTGCGTTTTGAACACGCGAACCCGACCGACATGTTGTTCAGGTTCGCTTGATTTTTTGCTTCTGGGTAACGGCGTCGGCCGTTACCCAGAACACTGTCGGATCTGAGTGATGAAGAAACAAATCGGATTGCTGGCGGCGATTTTCACGATCGCGATGCTCCCCTTGGCCGGTAGGGCCATGGGTGCCGATCAGAGCGCGATTCTCAACGGCGCAAAGAAGGCGTTTTCGGTGTGCAGGGGCCTGCAAGGCGTGCATGTCTTGCAAGAGGGGTCTGTCGTCTGTCTGCGCGGCAAGATTGATTCAGCGATGTTTGTCGACCTCGTCAGGGCAAGTCATCAAATTCGGAAATCACCGTATGTGATCATCTCCGGACCCGGAGGTGACGAGAATTCCGCCATCTACATGGTAAGGACTCTGGACGTCCTCAATCCGATCCCTGTTGTAGGTGACATGTGCGCCTCATCGTGCGCCCAATTCTGGTTTCTGATGGGGCGTCAACGAGTCATGTTGCACTGCGCAGATGTCGCATTTCATGGCGGGCCACGTTCAATAGCGTCCATCCTCGCTGCCAATGAAAGCAACGATTGGAAGCAGAGGAACGTTGCGGCTGCTTGGCGTTTCGAACAGTTCTACGGAAACCGCCATGTAAGCATGGACATGGTGACCAAACCACCCGCGAGCATTCGACGGAAGCTTGCTGCCGGACAAGTCGTGTTCTGGCCATGGAGCATCAACGCGCTGCGCGCCTTTGGCGTCAAGGGCATCATTAGCGCCAATGACGCACACACAGTGGTGCCGAAGGACTACGGAAAGGTTTGCATCACTCCTTCGCCCAAAGCCGCTGGGGCCACCAAGCAATGAGCGGCGACGCGGCCACGGACGGCGGTTTCCTCGACGGCCTGCAGTGGGGCTGGCGGCGCAAGCTGCCGGTGATCCTGCAAACGGAGGCCGCCGAATGCGGGCTCGCGTCGCTGGCAATGATCGCGCGCTACCACGGTCACGATGTGGATCTGCCTTCACTGCGTCGCCAGCACGCCATGTCGCTGAAAGGCGCCAACCTCACAAGGGTGATGGAACTGGCCGCGAAACTCGGTTTCGAGACCCGTCCGCTACGGCTGGAAATGGATGAACTGGGCGAGCTCAAGGCGCCCTGCATCCTGCACTGGGACTTGAACCACTTCGTGGTGTTGAAGCATGCGAACTCGCGGGGCGCGGTGATTCACGACCCCGCCCGTGGGGTACTGAAACTCTCCCACGCTGAAGTCTCCAAGCACTTCACTGGTGTGGCGCTGGAGTGCACGCCCGGCGCCAACTTCAAGCCTGTGAAGGCGCGCGAATCAATCTCCCTGCGTGCGCTCACCGGCAAGGTCAAAGGCCTGCCTGGCGCGCTGATCCAGATTTTCGTGCTTGCTTTGGCGCTGGAAGTGTTTGCGCTGGTCGGACCGTTCTACCTGCAATGGGTGCTGGATCAGGTGCTGGTGTCGGCCGACAAAAGCTTGTTGATGTTGCTGGGCATCGGGTTCCTGCTCGTAGCACTGTTCCAGGCGGTGATCTCCGCGATTCGTGCATGGACCATCACTTGGCTTGGCGCGATGCTGAACGTGCAGTGGATCACCAACGTGTTCTCGCACTTGCTGAAGCTGCCGCTGGATTGGTACGAAAAGCGTCACGTGGGCGATGTGGTGTCCCGCTTCGGTTCCATGCAAACCATCCAGCAGACCCTCACCACCGGGTTCGTGGCAGCCATCCTGGATGGCCTGATGGCGAGTTTGACCCTCGTGGTGCTGGCGCTGTACAGCGTCAAGCTGACCCTGATTGTGCTCGCGGCCTTTGCACTGTACGGACTGCTGCGTTGGTTCACCTACAACCCGTTGCGGCGCACGCAGGAAGACCAGATCGTGTATCAGGCGCGCCAACAGACGGAACTCCTGGAAGCGATCCGCGGCGCCCAGACCCTGAAATTGGCCAACCAGCAGCAACCGCGTACCACACGCTACGCCAACGCGGTGGTCGAGACTGTCAACCGCAACATCGCGATGCAGCGGCTCAACATTGCCTTCGCTGGCGGCAACCAGTTGATCTTCGGTATCGAGAAGGTGGCCTTGATCTGGCTGGCCGCCTTGCTGGTGCTGGATGGCACTTTCACTGCGGGCATGCTGGTCGCGTTCGCAGCGTATGCGGATCAGTTCGTGACCCGTGCCGCCAGCTTGATCGACAAGGGCATCCAGTTTCGCATGTTGCGCTTGCATGCCGAACGGGTCGCCGACATCGCGCTCACTGCACCGGAAAAGCACGTCGACGCGGCTTGGTCCGGACCGTTGCCAGCGGCCAGTATCGAAGTGCGCAATGTCAGTTTCCGTTACGCAGAAGGCGAGCCGTGGATCCTGAAGAACTGCTCGGTTTCGATTCCGCAAGGCGATTCAGTGGCGTTGATTGGGCCGTCCGGCTGCGGCAAGACCACGCTGGCCAAGATCATCCTGGGGCTGCTCGAACCGGACGAAGGCGAAGTGCTGTACGGCGGCATCGACATCCGCAGGCTTGGCCTCGGCCGCTACCGTGGCCAGGTTGGCACGGTCATGCAGGACGACCAGCTGTTCGCCGGCTCCATCGCTGACAACATCGCCTGCTTCGACACCGAATCCAGTCCGCTGCGCGTGGAAGCCGCAGCCCGGCTCGCCGCGATCCACGACGACATAAGCGCCATGCCGATGGGCTACCAAAGCCTGGTCGGCGACATGGGCTCGGCGCTTTCCGGTGGTCAGAAGCAGCGCCTGTTGCTGGCGCGCGCCCTGTACCGCAAACCCAAGCTGTTGGTGCTGGATGAAGCCACCAGCCATCTGGATATCGAACGCGAGCGGCAAGTCAACGCCGCCGTCAACAGACTCGCGATCACCCGCATCGTGATCGCCCATCGCCCGGAGACCATCGCCAGCGCTCAACACGTGCTTGCGGTAGCCAACGGCGCGGTGCAACCCATTCCGTCCTGTCCACGCGAAGTGGAGATGGCGGGGTAGCCGAAGCTGGGACGGTAATTTTCCAGCCTTATGCTTTTTTGGAGAATGAAGAATGCGTACATTGAACAGCCGTGAATGCTTTGGAGTTGCCGGTGGCGACGACGCGCCACTGGAACATGCGGCAAATGCGGCGGCGTCTATTGCAGGAGCAGCTGCACTTTGCGGCGCCGAGCCTGTGGCCGTCGCCGCTGCTGCCTGCGCTGCGACGATCTATATTTACGAATTGCTGTAAAGGCATGGTGTTCAACACGGTCGCTGACATTCATGTGGTCGGCGAGTAGCCGAAGTCGAGGCGGTACATCTCTCTCGACGAAAAAATGGAGATTTGTGATGCGTTCAGTAACCCTGCAAGAATGCGGCCTCGTTGCCGCTGGCACTGACAAGCAAGTTGACGACGCGGCCGGTGCAATGGCTGCGGCATCGGGCATTGCCGCGGCCACGGGCCTAGAGCCAGTAGCAGCACTTCTGCTGATCGGAGCCGCCGGTATAGAGATCGGCGGCGCGATTGGCGATCTTTTCTAGATCGGAAGAGTTGCTGTAGGGTGCACCACGAAGGTTGTATGGTGCACCCTACAGTTATAGACGGAGCAGAACGTGCATCACACACATGAAAAAAATATACCACTCGTAGTGGTTCAATCATGAACCTGATTAGCGCGAATGATCAGCCAGATCAATCCCCCTCTCCGCTTGAAGTCGGGCGCCCCGCAGGGACGGGTGAGGGTACGTACACGCGGCGTGACACCAACCATTCAGCGAATGCAGTCGCTTTGGTGTCCGAACCATCATCCGGCGCTCAGCGCCACCTTCTCCCCGAGGGAGAAGCGAACGGTCAGCTGAGGATCAGCGCTAATGAGGACTATGAAAGTGAATAGGCCTCAATGCCAATGCCAGCGGAGACCTACGCGCCGATGTCGCACGGGCCACAATTTGCTGGCTGTCTTTGCACTGCTCGGCGTTGGCTTGGGGGGTGCGATTGGTCACTTTACTTTCGGTCGCTTGGGTGTTGGCTTCATTATTGGCTCGGCAGTAGGCATCTTGGTCGGTGTATCAGCGAGAGCGCTGGTGCGCAGGTAGTCACAAGGGGGTAGGAATCGATTCTTAAGTGCAACGCGTACCCCAATGAAGGGGGCGCATGCGCCGTAGCGCACGCAAGGCGAAAGGTAAACGAAAAGTTCGCCTGTTACATCTGACGGGTTCGCGCAGGTCGATTTGCGCGTGCATGCCAACGCCGGTTCGCATGCGAACCTCGGTTAATTTCCGGGTGACGGCGGTTGGTTTCGGATCGCGAAGGTGAGCGTTGGCGTTCGCGTCGGCCGCTAGCGTGTCTGCTGTCGCGTGTGCGGGCGGCTTCGGCTCCGCCGCGCGACCCACATTCAGTTCAACATCAGGAGTAGTGCATGATGAGGCAAGTGAAGATGCTGGCGGCGGCGATGGCGTTGTTGCTCGGAACCGCGGGTGCGGGTAGCGCGCTGGGGCAGGCACCGAACGCGAACGCGAACGTCACGCGCGCGACGCTGGACAATGGACTGCGCGTGGTGATCGTGCGCGACACGCTGGCGCCGGTCGTGACCACCGAGATGAATTTTCTTGTCGGTGCCGACGAAGTTCCAGACGGATTTCCTGGCACGGCACACGCGGTGGAACACATGATGTTTCGCGGCAGCCCGGGCTTGAGCAAAGACCAATTGCTGGCGATCGCGTCCGACATGGGCGGCAGCTTCAATGCAGTTACGCATCACGGCGTGACGCAGTATTACTTCACCGTACCGGCGCAGGATCTGAACGTGGCGTTGCACGTGGCGGCAACGCGCATGCGCGGCGCCAACATTACCCAGGCTGACTGGAGCAAGGAGCGCGGCGCGATCGAGCAGGAAGTTTCGCGCGACAATTCCAGCCCGGCATACAAATTCCAGGCGCAGTTGTTTGACAACATGTTCGCGGGTACGCCATATCGATACACCGGACTTGGCACCCGGCCGTCGTTCGACAAGACCACGGCAGCGGACCTGAAGAAGTTTCATGATGCCTGGTATGCCCCCAACAACGCGATCCTGGTGATCGCGGGCGACGTTGACCCCGCGTCCACGTTGAAACAGGTGAAGTCGCTGTTCGGCGACATTCCGAAGAAGACGCTGCCGGCGCGGCCCGGGTTTGATTTCAAGCCGATGGCGGCCAAGACCGTCAAGCTTCCTTCGGATTTCCCCGTGGGCATCGCGGTCTTGGCATGGCGAATGCCTGGGCTGCAGGACAAGGACTACGCCACCGCTTTGGTACTGTCCGATGCGCTGGCCTCCAAGCGCGGCAAGTTGTTTGAAATGGCATTGACCGGCAAGGCGCTGTTGGGCCAGTTCTCCGGCAATTTCCTGCCGCACGCGGGCGTTGGTTACGCCTTGGCTGCCTACCCGCGTGGCGGCAACGCGCAGCAAGTTCTCGGCACCATGAACGCGATCATCGCCGACGCCGGGACCAAGGGCGTGCCCGCTGATCTCGTCGAGGCGGCGAAGAGCAAGGCAATCGCCGATCTGGAATACAAGAAGAATTCAGTGTCGGGCCTCGCCAATGCGTGGTCGCAAGCGCTGGCGTTCCGTGACGGCTCGTCGCCTGACGATATCCGCACCGCGATCGCCGCGGTGACGCCCGCGGAAGTCGACGCGCTGGCCAAGCGCATCTTCGATCCGGCGCACACGATGACTGCAATCCTTACCCCGACCTCGTCGGGCAAGCCGTCCGCAAGCAAGGGCTACGGCGGCGCCGAGAGCTTCGGTGGCAAGCCGAGCGGTGCGGTAACGCTGCCAGCATGGGCGCAAGCGGATTTCGCGAAACTCGCGTTGCCGGACCTCAAGACCAATCCGTCCTCATTCACGCTGGCCAACGGCCTGCGCGTGATCGTGCAACCGGAATCGGTCAGCAAGACAGTTGAGGTGTTCGGCGAAGTCAAGACCAGCGAGGATATGCAGGCGCCGAAAGGCCAGGAAGGCGTGGCCAATGTTCTGGATTCGCTGTTCAACTTCGGCACCGAGCATCTGAACCGGCTGCAATTTCAGGCTGCGCTGGATGCCTTGAGCGCACACGAAAGCGCGGGATCCAGTTTCTCGCTCGCGGTGCCGGCCGCGAACTTCGCCAAGGGCATGCAGTTGCTGGCCGATAATGAACTGCATCCAGCCATGCCGGCGCAAGCGTTCGCGGTGATGCAACACAACGAGGAAGGCACGGTCGCGGGGCAGATCCAGTCGCCCGCGTTCCTCAACAACCTCCACCTCCTGCGTGCGCTGTACCCGGCGGGCGACCCTGATCTGCGTTATGCCACCCCGAAGTCGGTCAAGGGTCTGGACCTGGCAAAGGTCAAGACCTATTACACGCAGACCTTCCGTCCTGACATGACCGCCATCGTCATCATCGGCGATGTCACGCCAGACGAAGCGCACAAGGTGGCGGAAGCCGCGTTCGGTAGTTGGAAGGCGGCCGGCGCGAAGCCGGATACGGATTACCCCGCCGTGCCCGCCAACAAGGCCAGCGAATTCAATACCCCGGATTCTTCCGCAGTGCAGGATTCAGTGACGCTTGCGCAAACGATTCCGATGAACGAAAACAGCCCCGATCGCTACGCCTTGTACATGGGTAGCCAGATTCTCGGCGGCGGCTTCGACGCGCATTTGATGCAGGACCTGCGCGTGAAGGGCGGCCTTGTGTATGGCGTTTACAGCAGTGTCAGCCTGCAGAAACACCGCGGCACCTTCAACGTCAATTTCGGTTGCGATCCCGACAAGGTGGGGCAGGCGCGGGCGATGGTGGTACGTGACGTGAAGCAGATGCAGACCACGCCGGTCACGGCCGTGGAACTGCACTCCGCCAAGGGCAAGATGCTGCGCCAGTTGGCGCTGGGCGGTTCCAGCTTTGGCTCGATCGCCAGCAACTTCCTGAGCCTGTCGATGCAGGGCAAGCCGCTGGATGCCGACGCGATCGCGGCGCAGAAGTACATGGACATGACCGCCGCGCAGATCCAGGCCGTGTTCAAGCAGGATGTGCGACCGGATGGTTTTGTCACCGCGGTGAAGGGACCGGCGCCGAAGGGCTGAGCATCGGTGCATGCAGGAAACGCGAGGGCCGCGGGCAACCGCGGCCTTTTTACATACCGCAATGCGAACCGTGTGGCCTTGGCTACAACCACTTCGCGCGCCGCAGCACCACGAACAGCGTGATGCAGATGAGCGCGGTGACGCCGATGATCGTGGGGTAGGCGTAGGGCTTGTCGAGTTCCGGCATGTGGTGGAAGTTCATTCCGTACCAACTTGCCAGCAACGTCGGCGCGGCTAGCAACGCCGCCCAACCGGCGAGGCGCTTGACGACTTCGTTCTGACGCACGGTGATCAGCGACAGGTTCACGTTCATCGCCGCGCCCAGCATTTCGCGCATCGCGTTGATCGCGTCGCTGACGCGGTTGATGTGATCCTGCACGTCTCGAAAGTACGGCCGCACTTCGTCACGCACCACTTCCGGATGCAGCCGCACCAGCTGGCTGAGGATGTCCTGCATTGGCGCGGCGGCCAGCTTCAGCGTGAGCAACTCACGCTGCATGTCGTACAGGCGCTTGGTGACGTCACGGTTGGAGGCATCACTGAACACGTCGTGTTCGAGGTCCTGCAGCTCTTCCTTGAAGTCCTGCACGATCGGCAGGTAGTTGTCGACGATGAAGTCGAGGATCGAATACAACGCATAGCTCGGACCGAGGGCCAGCAGCTCAGGTACCTGCTCGCAATTGCGGCGCGCCGGTGCGTACGTTTGCGAAGCCCCGTGGCGCACCGACAGCAGGTAGCGCTTGCCGGCGAAGATGTGGGTCTCGCCGAAGGCAATGTTGCCTTCGGTCGCCTGCGCGGTCTGCACGACGATGAACAGCGAGTCGCCGTACGATTCGATCTTGGGCCGCTGGTGCGCGGTATGCGCGTCCTCGACCGCAAGTTCATGCAACCCGAATTCGCCTTGCAACTTTTCCAGCAGTTCCTCGTCGGGTTCCACCAGTCCCACCCACACGAAGCCGCTTGGCTGGGCGAGGAAGTCGCTGATCTCGTCCAGCGTAATGTCGCGGATCTTCCTGCCATCGGCCGCATAGGCGGCGCAATTGGCGACCATCGAGTTTGCTGCCGGCATATTCATCGGACGATTATGCCGCATCGCCCGCCGCAAGCAGAGCCGCCCACGCTCCTAGCGGGCCGCATGATTTGTCCGCATCAGCCAGAGTCCTGCAAACAGGCCGAGCCACGCCGGCAGCGCGAACAGGATCCATGGCAGGTTGTGCTGTGGGAACCAGGGCGTGAGCTTGGACACGAGCGCGAACACGGACAGCAGCACCATCAGCCCCACATCGACCAATACAACCGTGCGCGCGAGGGCGCCTTGTTTGCGCAGCCGCCACAGCGCCGGGATCAGTATCCACGCCAGCGGATTGAACAGCAGCAGGTTTTCGTTGGCCCAGGCTGCCCGATGCGCGGTGGCGAACCACAGCAGCAGCAGCAGCACGCCGGCGATGCCGGCCAGCGACGAGTACAGCGTGCCCACGACTACGAACCACCAGCGCTCGACCGGGTAGCGATCGGCGAGGCGTGCGGAGGCGACAAAGCCGATACCCAGCAGCAGGCCCACGATCAACAGCGGCCAGCGCAGGTCGGGTGGCGTTGCGGGCGGCGAGGGCAGCCGCTGCGGCGACAGCACGGTTTCCGATTGCACCAGCGGTGTCCCGTCGGTCGCCTTCACGGTGCGCAGCTCCTGCATCAGGCGGGCAGGGATGAAGGCACCGCTCCAACGCGTGAGTGGCTGGTCGGCGTAGGGCCCGAGGCCGAGATCCAGCACATACATCAACCACGATTGCCCCGACATCAGGCGATCGGTTTCGCTGCGGAAGGTTTCGCCATGTGCGGCGGGGCCGGTGAGTTGTCGTTGCAAGGCGCCGCCCAGGGCCTTGTCCAACGCATCGCGCACGCGCGTGGTGCAGTTGTCGGCGAAATAGCGATAGCGGTAGCGCGAGTTCTGCGGTTGCACGTTCCAGACCAGGAAATCGCGCAGGGCCGCGCGCTGATCGGGTGACAGATTGAGGCGCAGGGCGGTGATCGAACGGCCTTCCCCGGAATATTCCTGGAGGTCATCGGCCACCGGCCATGCGGCCGCGCGGTAGATCATGATCCCGCGCGCGAAGTTGAGGTAGAAATCCTTCTGGTTGAAGTCGAACATGCCGTAGTTGAAGGCATACGCTTCGCCGCTCGCGGTATCGGTGATCACCAGCGCGTCGTGCCCGAAGCGTTCCCAGTACACCGTGCCGGGACCGTAGGTGTACAGGTCGACCCGCAGGTTGGCGCCGGGTGCATCGGCGACACCGGCCGTGGCCGGTGGCGCGAGCAGCGTGCAGAACAACAGGGCGAGGATCGCGAATGCGACATGCAGCGTGGCAGTTCGGGCGGGCAGCATCGATGACCGGCAGGTTGCAAAAGACAGCATGATACGCGTGGCACGGCCACAGTCGGCAAGGATGCCGTTGCGTTGGCAGGTTGGACCGAATGCCATGAAGCCCGGCGTTGGCGGGCGTTGACGTTGGGCTTCGCGTTGCTCAACCCAACCTACGCACTCAACCCAACCTACGCACTTATTTGTAGGTTGGGCTGAATGCAATGAAGCCCGGCGTTGGCGGGCGTTGACGTTGGGCTTCGCGTTGCTCAACCCAACCTACGGACTTCGCGTTGCTCAACCCAACCTACGGACTCAACGCAACCTACGGACTCAACCCAACCTACGCACTACACACTTGCCGCGCGTTATTCGCCGGCTGACTTGCGCACCCGGAATTGCAGCACCCGGCGGTCGTCCGCGCCGGTCACGTCGAACGAGTAATCGCCCAGCGTGGCTGATTCGCCGGGATCCGGCAGGTGGCCGAATTCCGCGGTGACGAGGCCGCCGACGGTGTCGTATTCCTCGTCGGAATACGCGGTCTGGAAATGCTCGTTGAAATCTTCGATCGGGGTTAACGCGTCAACCAGCCAGCTGCCGTCGGCTTGCGCGTCGATCAATTTCGGCGGCACCGCATCGTCGTGCTCGTCGTCGATTTCGCCGACGATTTCTTCCAGCACATCCTCGATGGTGATGAGGCCGGCGACGCCGCCGTACTCGTCCACCACCACGGCCATGTGGTTGCGCGAGCGGCGGAATTCCGCCAGCAATACGTTGAGCCGCATCGATTCGGGGATCATCACCGCGCGCCGCAACAGGGCGCGCACGTCGGGCGTGCCGTTGTCGCCGCGCCGCAGCAGGTCCTTGGCGAGCAGGATGCCGAGGATCTCGTCCTTGTCCTCGCCGTGCACGGGGAAGCGCGAGTGGCCCGATTCGATCACGGTTCCGAGGATCGTCGCGAGATCGTCGTCGATGTCCAGCATGACCATTTGCGCGCGCGGCACCATCACGTCACCGACAACCATTTCGGTGACGCGGATCGCGCCTTCGATCATCGCGTAGGTTTCGCCGGAGAGCAGCCCGTTGGACTGCGCCTCGCGCAATTCCTCGAGGAGTTCCTCGGGATTACGGGGCTCACCGGAAAGCATGTGGCCCAGGCGATCCCACAGCGAACGGTGGGCGGGGCCGGTGGTACTGGGAGGTTCTGCTGACATGGGTCGGAAACACGTCCCCGGAGGGGCGGGTTGGCTAGTTTAGCAAGATCAGGCAAGGCGTGTCGGCGGGCCGGAAGGCGCAATCGGGTTCGCCAGCAGGTCGGGCCTTCCGGCCCTGCTACGATCGATACGGATCGGCGATGCCTAGCGACGCCAGAATGCGCGTTTCCAGCGCCTCCATGCGCTCGGCGTCGGCATCGTTCTGGTGGTCGTAGCCGAGCAGGTGCAGCGTTCCGTGCACGGTCAGGTGAGCGTAATGATTGCGTGCCAATTTGCCCTGCTCGCGCGCCTCGCGCGCGACCACGGGTGCGGCGATCACGAGATCCCCCAGCAGCGGCACATTGATTCCTGGCGGTAGCTCGACCGGGAACGACAGCACATTGGTTGCATAGTCCTTGCCACGGTATTGCCGGTTCAGCGCGCGGCCTTCGCGGGCGCCGACGATGCGGATCGACAGTTCGGCCGGCTTGCGATGGCGCGCGCCTGCGAGCGCGGCTTGCACCCAGCGACGAAAACTCCCGACGGCGGGTACGCCGCGGCGCGGCGCGGCGAATGACACGTTCAAATCAAATCGCGGCGTCGCCATTGGCTTCCTCGGCCCTCTCGTACGCGCGCACGATTTTCGCCACCAGTGGATGCCGCACCACGTCACGCGCGGTGAAAAAGGTGAAGCTGATGCCTTCCACGTCGCGCAGCACCTCGATCACGTTGCGCAGGCCCGAGCGCGTGTTGCGCGGCAGGTCCACCTGCGTCACGTCGCCGGTGACGACCGTGGTGGTGCCGAAGCCGATGCGGGTGAGGAACATCTTCATCTGCTCGACGGTGCTGTTTTGCGCCTCGTCCAGGATCACGAAAGCATCGTTGAGCGTGCGTCCGCGCATGTAGGCGAGCGGCGCCACCTCGATCACGCTGCGTTCGATCAGCCGCGCGACCTTGTCGAAGCCGAGCATTTCGTAGAGCGCGTCGTACAGCGGGCGCAGGTAGGGATCGACCTTTTGCGTCAGGTCGCCGGGCAGGAAACCGAGCTTCTCGCCGGCCTCGACCGCGGGGCGCACCAGGATCAGGCGCTGCACGCGGCCGGTCTCCAGCGCCTCGACCGCGCTGGCGACTGCGAGGTAGGTCTTGCCGGTGCCGGCGGGGCCGATGCCGAAATTGATGTCGTGGCGCGCGATCGCATGCAGGTAATTGACCTGATTGGGCCCGCGCCCGCGGATGGTGCCGCGCTTGACCCTGATCGTGACTTCCTGCGCGCCCTCGGCCGACGTCTGCGCCAGCGCATCGACGCCCGCTTCCGACAGACGCAGGTTGAGCAGGCGTGCGTTCAGGGTTTCGTGCTCGGTGGCGTCATACAGGTTGCGCAACACGCGCTCACCGGATTGCACCGCGGGTTGCTCACCGATCACGCGGAACACGTTGCCGCGGTTGTTGATCTCGACGCCCAGCCGCAGCTCGATCTGGCGCAGGTGTTCATCGAACGGCCCGCACAGGTTCGCAAGGCGATGAGTGTCGTCGGGCTCAAGCGTGAAGTCGTGCTGGATCAGCGAATCGGTCATGTTGAAGGACTGTCCTTCGTGGCTGTATGGCGTATTGACGCGCTGTCCATCGTGCCTGCGTGGTGGTAGGAGCGCGCGTGCGCGCGACCGTTCGCCTGCACGCAGGCTCCTACGCCAACCGTCCTCGCAGCGAATTGGCGAGCGCGGCAGTAATCACCACATCCACGAATTGGCCGACAAGGCGCGCGTCGCCGGCAAAGTTCACCTGGCGCATGTTTTCGGTCTTGCCGGTGAGTTCATTCGGGTCCTTCTTCGACGGACCGGTGACGAGCACGCTTTGTACCGAATCCACCATCGCTTCGCTGATCTGCGCGGCGTGGAAGTTGAGCACGCGCTGCAGCGATGCCAGGCGCTCGTGCTTGACCGCATCGGGGGTGGGGTCGAACAGGTTGGCGGCGGGCGTGCCGGGGCGCTTGGAATAGATGAACGAGAACGACTGGTCGAAGCCGACGTCCTCGATCAGCTGCATGGTCTGCGCGAAGTCGGCATCGGTTTCGCCGGGGAAGCCGACGATGAAATCCGAGGAGACGCAGATGCCCGGGCGCACTGCGCGCAATTTGCGGATTTTCGACTTGAACTCGAGCGTGGTGTAGCCGCGCTTCATCATCGCCAGCACGCGGTCGGAACCCGATTGCACCGGCAGATGCAGGAAGTTGGCGAGCTTGGGCACGTCGCGATACGCGGCGATCAGCGAATCGGAGAACTCCAGCGGGTGCGAGGTGGTGAAGCGGATCCGGCCGATGCCGTCGATTTCGGCGATGGCGCGGATCAGCAATGCAAGGTCAGCCATGCCGCCGTCGAACATCGGTCCGCGATAGGCATTGACGTTCTGGCCAAGCAGGTTGACCTCTTTCACGCCTTGTTCGGCCAGTGAGGCGACCTCGGCCAGCACGTCGTCGAACGGGCGCGAGATTTCCTCGCCGCGGGTGTATGGCACCACGCAGAACGAGCAATATTTGCTGCAGCCTTCCATGATCGAGACGAACGCAGCCGGGCCTTCCGCGCGCGGCTCGGGCAGGCGGTCGAACTTCTCGATTTCCGGGAACGAGATGTCGACTTGCGGCTGGCCGGTGGCGCGGCGCGCATCGATCAGGTCGGGCAGGCGGTGCAGGGTTTGCGGACCGAACACGAGATCGACATAGGGGGCGCGTTCGACGATCGCCGCGCCTTCCTGCGAGGCCACGTAGCCGCCCACGCCAATCAGCACGTCCGGGTTCGTCTGCTTGAACTCCTTCCAGCGGCCGAGCTGGCTGAACACCTTGTCCTGCGCCTTCTCGCGGATCGAGCAGGTGTTGACCAGGATCACGTCGGCTTCGGCGATGTCCTGGGTGCGCACCATCCCGCGTTCGGCGGCGAGCACTTCGGCCATCTTGCGGGAGTCGTACTCGTTCATCTGGCAGCCGTGGGTCTGGATGAACAGCTTTCCGGGCACGGCTTTGCCGCGGCTCGCGGCGCTGCCGGTCGGCTTGGCGGTGGATGCGGGAACTGGAGTGTCGGCCATGGCTGGAATCGAGAAACGGGTGCGACCGCACATTGTAGCGGCGCCGGGGCCTCGCAGCCGGCCAGGGTGCCGGGAAGCGTGACGGCGGCGCTTGGTTTCCACGCGCGGGCGGGGCACACTGCGAACCCATGGATGCCACGTTTCGCCCCGGAGATTTCTGCGGCAGGCGCCGCGCCGTGCGCGGCGCGCTGGCGTGCCTGGTGCTGCTGCTGGCGTGCGTCGCGCTTCCGGCTGGCGCCAGCGTGCTGTATCGCTGCATCGGCGCCGATGGCGTGACGGCGTTCGTCAGCCACACGCGTGGTTACAAACACTGCGTGAAGGTTGGCGATTGGGGCGCGCCGGCGGCAAGCCACCGCGATGCGAACAAGCACAACAACCAGCCCAGTGGCACGGTATTGCCGGGCACACCACCGCGACCCGTTGCCGCGGATCCGCACATCCTGAAAATCATTCCGCTCGGCGAGCCGCCGCCCACGCCGCCCGTGGCGCTGCCTGCGCCGCCTTCGCCGCAAGCCTGGCAGCCCTTGCCGGTGGCGGCCATGCAGGCATTGGCGAGCCGGATGTTGCCGAAACTGCTGGGTGTGGAGTTGCCACCGCCGCCGCCCGCGCCCGCGAGCACCGTTGCGCCGGCCAGCGCCGGTACCGTGCCGATCCCGCTCAAGGTCGATGCCGATGTGGCAAAGCCGCCGCGCCGCGGCGCGGTGTACCGCGTCGTGAAGAAGAACGGCACGGTGCTGTACACCAACATCGACGCGCTGGCCCAGGGCCACAACGCGACCAAGCTGTTCACCTACATCGTCGAGTGCTACGCCTGCGACGTGCATTCAAAGATCGACTGGAACACCGTGCCGCTGCACCTTGCCGAATATCGTGGCGACATCGAGGCCGCCGCGAAGCTGAGTGGCGTCAACGCGGCGCTGTTGCGCGCGATCATCCACGCCGAATCGGGATTCAATCCGCGCGCGTTGTCGTACAAGGGCGCGCAAGGACTGATGCAGTTGATGCCCGCGACGGCAGGCGATCTTGGCGTGGCCGATGCCTTCGACCCCGCCGAGAACATCGATGGTGGCGCGCGCTATCTGGCTGCGCTGTTGCACGACTTCCACGGCGACGTGAAGTTGGCGGCGGCGGCCTACAACGCCGGCGAGGGCGCGGTGACGAAGTACGCCGGTGTGCCGCCGTATGCCGAGACGCAGGTTTACGTCAAGCGCGTGGCGTTGTTGTACGAGCGCTATCGCAAGGCGTTGGCGGGTACCAATCCGAGTGTTGTCGCAGCGGGAGGCTGAGCGCCGAGGGGACCCCTACAGAGACGTTGTAGGAGGCCCGGCAGGGCCGATTGAAGAGGTGCTGTTGCAGGGGGCCCGGAAGGGCCGATTGAATTGAGGCTGTTGTAGGAGGCCCGGCAGGGCCGACCAGCGCCGGGGTTGCGAGGTATGCCGTCTGGCCTTCCGGCCCTCTTACAGAAAAGCTGTTGTAGGAGGCCCGGAAGGGCCGATTGAAGAGACGCTGTTGTAGGAGGGCCGGAAGGGCCGACCGGCAACTATCGCTTCAACGAAGACGTCAGCGACGGCGCGATTGCGGTGACGATCTCGCTGGCGATATGGTGGTTGGCTGCGACGAGGTTGCCCGATTCCGGCATGCCATCGACGCCCACCATGTTGCAGTAGCGCCCGCCGGCTTCGCGCACCAGCAGGCAGCCGGCCGCCATGTCCCACACCTTCAAGCCGGTCTCGAAATAACCGTCCAGCCGCCCGACTGCGGTCCATGCCAGGTCCAGCGCGGCCGAACCGGTGCGGCGGATGTCTTCGGCGTGCTTCAGCAGCTCGCGGGTCATGCCGAGCTGCGCGTCCAGATGTTCCCGCTCGCGGTACGGGAAACCCGTCGCCAGCATCGCCCCGTCCAGCGATTCGCGCTTGGCGACGCGGATGCGGCGATCATTGAGGAAGGCGCCGTCGCCCTTGCTGGCGGTGTAGATTTCGTTGCGCAGCGGGTCCAGGATCACCGCATGCACCGGCTCGCCGTGGTCGAGTTGCGCGATCGACACCCCGAAATGCGGAATGCCGCGCAGGTAATTGTGGGTGCCATCCAGCGGGTCGATGGCCCAGGTGAAACGCGCGCCAGCCTTGCCGGACGCACCGGTTTCCTCACCCAGCATCGCGTGGTCGGGGTAGGCGCGGCGCAATTCCCGGACGATCTCGCGTTCGGCCTGGCGATCAACCTCCGAGGCGAAATCGAGGTGGTGTTTCTCGATCACGGCGACGCTGCTGAGGCGATTCATGTAACGCAAGATCACGCTGCCTGCGGCGCGCGCAGCACGGATCGCGGTGGTGACGGCAGGTCGAGCCATGGCGAAAGGTTTCCGGGAATTTGAAAAAGAACGCGCCGCGAGGCGGCGCGCCGGGCATTTTAGCAGCGACCGGCACGTGGCGGTATTCTGGCGTGATGAACCAGGCCACCACGACCGTTCCGCCCGCGCCCCAATCCATCCGCTTCGTGCTGGCGCGCACTTCGCACCCCGGCAACATCGGCGCCGCCGCGCGCGCCATACGCACCATGGGCTTCTGGCGGCTCGTGCTGGTGGCGCCGCAGCGCTTCCCCGATCCGCAAGTCGAAGCGATGGCGGTCGGTGCGAACGACGTGCTGGCGAATCTCGTACAGACGGAGTCGGTCACCGAGGCGATCACCGACTGCACCCGTGTTTACGGACTGTCCGCGCGCCGGCGCGGGGTCAACCTGCCCGAGCTGGATCCGCGCACTGCGGTGGCCGAGATCGCGTCGCTCATGGCCGAGGGCCGCGAGGTCGCGCTGCTGTTCGGCAACGAACGCTCCGGCCTCGACAACGATGAATTGTCGACCTGCCAGGCGATGGTGCGGATCCCCAGCGTTGAGGATTTCTCCTCGCTCAACCTCGCGCAGGCCGTGCAGGTGATGGCCTGGGAGTTGCGCATGGCGACGCTGGGCGAGGTTCCGCCGCCGCCGCCGGACCACGACGCGCCGCCGGCGACCGCCGACGAAATGGAGCGCTTTTTCGAGCACCTGTTCCAGACCCTGCATGCGATCGATTTCCACAAGGGCCGCGCAGCCGTCACCATCGAACAGCGCCTGCGCCGCCTGTTCCACCGCGCGCAACCCGATGCGCGCGAACTGCGCATCCTGCACGGCGTACTCGCCGACGCCGAGCGCATGGCGCAACTTGCCCACGCAAGGCATACCGGCAACGCGCAGTGACTTCAGGCGCGGCGCTTCACTGGCGGGTTTGCTTGCCCCCGCGAAATCAAAGTGGGAAGATCGCGTGGGGACCTCGCCGCAGCTTGGGGAAATGTCGGAAGATCAGGTGGCGAGACCAGGCGGCACGATTGGCCCAGGCTTTTGGCTTCTGGGAACCCGCGCCGACAACGCGCCGACTGATACGCGGAATAGGAGGCGAGGCTACGCCTCGTTTTGAAATCGACTTGGCGTTATGCCGCAATGCCATGTAGCCAAGTTTCACTACAGGGGATTTACGAAGTAACATGAAGCATCGAAGCGCCAAAAGGTTCGTCTGATGTCCGAGAAAGCGAAGTTCACCCAACAGTTGGAAGGCTTCGTTGACAGCCTCAAGGGTCATGTAAGTGCAGGTGACGGCCAGTGGACCGTCAAAGGCTTCATCGACACGTTCAAAAACGTTTACACCATATCGTCAGATACGAAAATTGTTTCGAAGATACTCGAAATACATCTATTTCCAAAGATCCTCGATTTTGCACAACGCGGTGGCTACAAGATCGTCCTAGCGGAGCATCAGAACTACTACCCGGATATTTCGTTCGTGAGGTCGGTGGACGAATCCGTTCGCTTCGCTGTCGACTTGAAAACAACTTATAGAAATCCAGCGAAACCACATCTGTGCAATGGGTTCACACTTGGTTCTCACGGCGAGTACTTTGAAAACCGGACGAGTACGAAGAATATCCAGTTTCCCTATGGGTCATACTCTGGTCATTTTTGCCTTGGAATAATTTATGATAGGGCGGAAAGTGCAACCATCGATGAAACAAGAGCGTACAAGATTGACGATCTCCAATCGATTACATCTGTAGCAAGCAATTTCCAGTTCTTTGTGACGGAGAAATGGAAGATAGCAAGCGATAGGGGCGGAAGTGGCAATACCGCGAACATCGGTAGCATCAACAACATCGCTGATCTGATCGCCGGCCGAGGCATGTTTTCAAATCTCGGTGAGAACTGGTTTGACGAATATTGGATGAACTACAAGAAGATAACTATTCGGGATAACAAAGGTGGTACAAAGAAGATTTCAACACTACGTGAGTTTGTGGAATACAAGGGTGGCGATGCGTCGTTGGTCGTAGCCAGGAGGAATGGTGAGGGATGAATTTTAAGGTCACAGCTCCGCCGATCAAGTCTCAAGGCATAAAGACCAAGTTAGTCCCTTGGATAAGGAGCATCTTGCCTAAAGATTTCGAAGGGGTTTGGGTAGAGCCATTTATGGGAACTGGTGCGGTAGCATTTAACATTGCGCCAAAGCGTGCACTCCTATGCGATACGAACCCCCACCTAGTAGCATTCTATAGCGGTATAAAGAACGGCGAAATTACGCACGAACTAGTCAATTCATACTTGACGAAAGAAGGCACTAATCTTCTCGATAAGGGTCAAGATCATTATTACTTCGTTCGAGACAGATTCAACGCTGAACACAGCCCTTTAGATTTCCTATTTCTAAATCGCGCCGGCTTCAATGGAATGATACGTTTCAATCGAAAGGGTGGGTTCAATATTCCATTCTGCCGCAAACCTAATCGCTTTGCACAGGCTTATGTGACTAAGATAACGAATCAGGTCGCGTGGGTGGAAAAGCTACTTCGAACCAGAGAGTTTACGTTCAAGTGCCAACGATTCGAAGATACGATTGCACAATCCACACACAGTGATCTAATTTACTGCGACCCCCCGTATATAGATCGACACGTTGATTACTACAATGGGTGGGATGGAGAACAGGAGAAGCGACTTTTCGATATCCTCGGTGCCGCTGACGTGAGATTCATACTATCTACATGGCACCATAATGACTATCGTGCAAACGAGTATATGGAAACATTATGGGCAAGATTTTCAGTACTCACTCGGGACCATTTTTACCATGTAGGGGCGCGAGAAGAGAACAGAAACCCAATGGTTGAGGCGTTAGTTACGAACTTTGAGGCAGTTCCCAAGGAAGAAGGAGCTTTGAAGCGGGAGCAACTCGTACTTCTGGAAGAGCACGCGAAGTACGTTGCGGCATAACAACTCGGTCAACCGGACGCAAATCCCGCTACGCGGTCTTTGCGCCGGTTACCTCGGGCGTTAGAGCTCCTTCATGCCCTTTCCGATAGCTACAGTTGCGTTGCTCATCTCTGGAACAAGCTTGGGCTGCGGCATATATCAGTATCGGATCCTCGACAGAGTTCGCACCGGAGAAAAGGCAAACACTCTGCTGCGTGCTGCGTACGAACTTCAGCGCAGATCCGAAGAGTTGCGGCGAAGAATTGCGTGCACCGACCACGTCACGATCCACGATGCAATCTACGCCAAAATCAATGACACCGTAGATGTGCTGTTTACGCGAATTACGAGCAAAGGGGGGATGCCGTGGAAGCAGTTGCATAACGTCGAGTCACGGCTCATGCGCCTTGAGCCAGAAGTGAGGCTACTGTTCCTGCAATTTGACGAGCTTGATGAGCTCAGAACCGAGATGCACGAACTTAAAAGTGAAAGATGGCAGGAGCACTAAATATTCGATCAAGCGGACTTCCAGCCATTTACCTCAAGCACTAGCTGCAACTAGGACCCACGCCGTGTCTCGTCTTGGATTTCGCAAAAATACACCCAAGCAAACACTGGAGCTGACGCGGCTTAGCGACGAGGCGCTCGCATCCGTGATTCACAAGACCTTTCAGGGGCAATCCGATGCAGTCGGCGCCCTGTTTTTGGTTGCCTACGAAAACTTCCCGGTGTATTTCTCAGCTTTTGAGGAAGCGGTAAAGGAGTCCGCAGAGTTCCCGCCTTCCCTGGAGGGGATGGTTAGTTTTCTCGATCGAGAGCGGGCAAAGCACGCCGGTCAGTCAATCCGTGACGAAGCTAGTTCGCGCCGCTACTTCTACCTGTTGCTAGCTGCCCTACTAAATGCTCTGCACGCTCGCGCAAAACAGAAGCCTGCGCTTTGGGAGGCTGTCGCTGCGGTGTGGGTCGCGCTGCTTCCGGGAGCACGCGCTCTCAGACGGGTACTTGACTCAACGAGCTTGTGGACGACAGACGAGATAGCGTACTTCAAAGATGTCCGAACCGAGGACGAAGGGGAGAGCTACTGCCTGTCGCAACTGGTGCCATCGGAAATCCGATACCACAGTGTGGTGCAGGACTGGCTGGAACGTGACTTTTCCGCGGATGTCCGAGCAGAGCTGGGAAAGATGGACAAATTCCGGCACGGTAACTAGCTTGAACGAAATCGTCGTGGCTAGCAGTTCACGACAACAGACGCCCTAACGGGCCGTTGTAGAGATCAGCATCTAGTCAACTATGGACCCAGATCAGAAATTGGCCTTGATTCGAATGGACATGCGCGGCCCGTCGCGCGCGGCGGAGTGCCTTGATTGCGTGGTAGCGTTGCCCGCTGCGGTCGAGAGGATGCGTTCGGATTGCGATGATGCGAAGTTTGCGCTCACGATGGCCGACGGAACACGAGCAGCCTTCGAGGCATTGGAGAGTTCGGATCAAGATGGTTTGCTGTTTGTTGCGGCTGCCGCGCAGGATCTCTTGTATCGGTACGTTATGCAGCTTTCTATTCTAGATCGCTATACGCGCGCATATTGCTCTGTCGCGATAAGTTGTTTCTTCAAGCAATTGTCGCAACACCGTGTTCGCACCTTCTACATTCTGGACAATACGCTCCGAGAGGATCGCTTTCAGTTGGTCTTAGAACTGTTCGATCTTTCGGGTATCTCTACTGTAACCCCGAGACGCGATGGGCTCACTTGGCCCGCGATCGATGCGAAGCTACGCGCTGGTATCAATGATCATGGCCACGTCGCTTACGTAGAACCGGATGCTTCGGTCAACCACTTAGAGGCGGTTGCGCGACTAGCATGTGAGATTCCATGTGTGGCTACCTATAGAAATCTCGCGCCGGATGATCCACAACATGAAATCGTCAATCTCAAAGCAGCGGATGTTTTACCTGCCTGAAAGCAGCGGCTAACAACTCGACTGAGGTGGGCGACTACGTCGCTGCGAGGCTCCAGCGTTAGCCGCCACTATGGAGGCCTGAACATGACGCGTGTTCGAGTGGAGAGCTTTTCCATCTCACTTGACGGCTACGGGGCCGGGCCGAGTCAGGACCTCGACAATCCGCTCGGCGTTGGCGGGAAGGACTTGCACCACTGGTTTGTTCCGACGCGCACCTTCCAGCGGGTCCACGGTGCGGGCGATGGCACGACCGGGATCGATGACGACTTCGCGGCGCGCGGGTTTGCGAACGTCGGTGCCTGGATTCTCGGGCGGAACATGTTCGGGCCGGTTCGTGGTCCCTGGCCCGACCTGAACTGGAGGGGCTGGTGGGGTGACAACCCGCCCTATCATGTGCCGGTGTTCGTCTTGACCCACCATGCGCGGCCATCCATCGAGATGGAAGGGGGCACGACGTTCCACTTCATCACGGTGGGCATCCACGAGGCCCTTGAGCGGGCGCGCGCTGCGGCAAACGGGAAGGACGTACGCATTGGCGGTGGCCCCAATACCATCCAGCAGTATCTGCGTGCGGGCCTTGTTGATGAACTGCACATCGCCATTTCACCGGTGCTGCTGGGTCAAGGCGAGCGGCTGTTCGAGGGCGTTGACCTGCGGGCCCTGGGATACGAATGCGTCGAGCGTGTGCAGTCGGAGCAGGCCACCCATGTCGTGCTCCGGCGCCGGAATCATCACGGCTGAAATTTCGGTCAACCGTCCGTTCACGCGCTGTGCGGGCTTGCGCCGGTTGACTCAAGCGTTGCACCAGAGCACCAAAACCCGCCCGATCGGAGAACGCCATGAAGCGTGTCACGGGAATCGGTGGAATTTTCTTCAAGTCGAAAGATCCGAAGGCCCTGAATGCGTGGTACCGCGAGCACCTGGGGCTGGATGTCCTGGAGTGGGGCGGAGCGGTTTTTCAGTGGGGTGGCCCTGGCAGCGCGCCGGGCATGACCATCTGGACGCCTTTTGCTGCCGATACGGACAAGATGGAGCCCGGCACCGCGTCGTTCATGGTCAATTTCCGGGTGGACGACTTGCTTGCGCTGCTTGCTGCACTGCGCGCCGAGGGCTGCAA
>DASSNC010000018.1:0-26710 GCA_035688305.1 Rhodanobacteraceae bacterium | reverse complement strand
CCGGTCATTGACTGCTATGCGGGGCCGCTCAATCTGCTGCCTCCCATCCCGCTATTGGTGGAGATGGATGTTTGGGCCATTGCCGTGATGGGCGTTTACGCCGACGCGGCCACCAAGTACATGGCCGAGAACGCATGCCTGAACGCGTTGCGGGCGAAGGGCGTGATCCGGTAGTAGATAGTCGGATTTCGGCCAGCATTGATCCGCCAAAATCCCGCCAGTTCCACGTGAAACATAAGCGCCATGCCGTGTACTGGTGCCGAAGGTGGGACTCGAACCCACACGCTTTTAAGGGCGGCGGATTTTGAGTCCGCTGCGTCTACCGATTCCGCCACTTCGGCCAGCCAAGGGTCTATTGGCGTCATGCTACGTGAGCCGCGTTGCTCTCGCAGCCGCTGCCAAGCGAGACGCGCACCGCAGCGCCATAGTGAACCTATATGGCCAAGGTGCGCGCCGCGGCATGGCGGTGGCTGCGGAGCAACCCTGCGGGCCGTGGTACTTTGCCCGCATGGCTGCGTCATCGCTCGTCGGTGTATCGACATACACCTTCCTCGATCTTCCTTGCCCTTCGGGCAAAGTACCGACGGCGCGACCACGTTGCATGGCGACAACAGACCCACAGTATGCGGGAATCCGGGCTTCGAGGCTAGTGGGCAACCGCCAAGGGTTCGTCAAGATTGAGCGCCCGTGGCTGGCGCAGGTACCAATCGCCGTGCTCGGGTTCGAACACGTTGCAGCTCGCCATGAGGCCCTGATAGACGTGCACGCTGACCGCGATGTCGGTGTCGCTGGCGTTGCGGATGCTGTGGTGTTCGTGCGGTGGAATCAGGCTGCCGGCGGAACCGGCGCTGGCCTGCATGGTGCCTGCCTGGCGGAAGCGATAGCGGGTGTCGTCGTGCTCGACTAGTTCGTATTGCACGACCTCCAGTGCGCCGCGCCACACGCCCTCGACGCACCACATGCCGGAGTGGTCGTGGATCGGGGTGCCCTGGCCGGGGCTCCAGGTCATCGCGACCACGCAGTAGCCGAGCTCGGGGCTGCGATACAGCTCGCGGCGTGCGTAGTGGTCGGCGCAACCCTCGAACACGCAGTCGGGCATGCGCACGTCGCCGCTATGGATGGCGTCGCACAGGGTCGAGCGCATCGCGCGCATGGCACTGGCGGGATCCCCAAGGCGGACGGCCGCGTCTAGCTCGTGGATCAGGCGCTCGCGCCCGGTGAATTCGATGCTCATGGCACAAGCATATAACGCGACGCCATGTAGCGCGCAATGGCACTGCGACGGCGACTGGAACGCCGCCGTGAATCCGCGGACCGCGTCACAGCGTGGCCATGAACGCGCCGATCGCGGCGCCGAAGCGGCCGGTGTCGACGAGGAAGGCGTCGTGGCCTTGCGGCGAGTCGAGGCCCACGAAGGTGGTGCCGGTGCCGGTGGCCTCGAGGTCTTCGGCGAGCTGTTGCTGCTGCGACAGCGGGAACAGGATGTCGGTTTCGACGCCGATCACCAACGCGCGTTCCAGCTTCATCTTCGCCAGCGCGTTGCGTACTGCGGTGGCCGGGTCTGGCGCGCCGCCGTACTCGGCGAGGTCGAACCAGTCCGAGGCGCGCGACAGGTACAGGTAGCAGTTTGGATCGAACGAGCGCGTGAAGCGGCGCGCGTGCGCATTGAGGTAGGACTCGATCTGGAATTCGGCGCCGAACGGCTCATCTTCGCGATCGTCCGGGTCGAGCCGGATGCGCCCGAAGCGGCCGCTCCATTCCAGCGCCGAACGGTAGGTGATCACGCCGAGCTTGCGGGCGATGTTCATGCCCGTTTCCGGGTAATGATCATCGTCGTAGCGGCCCTCGTTCCACTTCGGGTCCAGCCGGATCGCTTCGCGTTGCAACGAGCGGATCGCGATGGCAAACGGTTGCGCACGCGGCGCGCTGCATACGCACAAGTGCGCGCGCGTGCGGCCCGGATGGTGGAGCATGCCACCCAGGGCCGCCATGCCGCCCATCGAGCATCCGACCAGCGCGGCCAGGCGTTCGATGCCGAGTCCGCGCGTGAGCTCGAATGCCGCGTTGCCGAGGTCTTCGAGTGACAGGTCGGGAAAGTCGAGGCGGTAGGTGTCGCCGGTTGCGGGATTCTTCGAGGCCGGTCCAGTCGAGCCTTTGCAACTCCCAAGCGAGTTCGGGCAGATGACGTACCACCGGCGCGTGTCGATGGCCTTGCCCGGGCCGATGATGTCTTCCCACCAGCCGGGTGAGTCGTCGATGGCATTGCTTGCGGCATGCGCACTCGGCGACAGACCGGTGAGGATCAGCACGGCGTTGTCGCGTGCGGCGTTCAGTTCACCCCAGGTCTCGTAGGCCAGTTGCGCGCCTTGCAGCGCGCCACCGCGTTTCATTGCGAACGGTGAGGGCAGGGTGAAATATTGGCGGGCGTCGGCCAAGGGTGATCCTTTCAGTCCGTGCGGTCGATCGTCAACGCGACCGGTTTGCGGCTTGATGTCGCCACCTTGGCCGCCTTCGATTCGAAGTCTCCGGATTGCGGCAGCGCGTTGCCCGACTTGCTGATGCGCGCGAGCACCTGCACTTCGCTGTAGTTCGAGAGTTTCAGTTGCGGCGTCATCGCCATCGCGTCGGTCAGCGTGACGCTGGCTGGAAGCGCGGATGCCTTGATACGCGCGACCGCCAGCGGCATGCGCGGACCATCGATGGCACGCGCGAACACGAACAGGGTGTCGCCGGGGTGCACGTCGCCAGCCAGCTTGGGATCAAGCGTGACGGTGACGGTCAGCGCCACTGCGTTCGGCGCGGCTGCGGTAGCGCTGGATGTCGCGGCGGTGGCCGGGCCGGTGGCCGTGTCGGTGGCCGTGTCGGTGGCCGTGGCACCGCCCATGCGCGCTTGCGCGGCGGCGAGCTCCTGTTTGACTGCGGCGGCGACGTTGGAGCCTTCCGGCAGCAGCGGCAACAGGATGTTCCATTGCTTCACGGCGTCGGCGTATTGGCCGCGCTGGAAATCGCTGATGCCGAGCAGCCACAACGCGCGCTGGTGGGTCGGGTTGATCTGCAGTGCGTGCTGCAGCATCGCGCGCGAATCGTCCTCGATCTTGTGCGATGGGCTCGCTTCGGCCGCTGCCTCGACAAAGGCGACGATGGCATCGGCGTCGTCGGGCTTCAAGCGCAGCACTTGCTGCAGGGCGTCCATGGCCTGTTGCGGCTGGTTCATCGCCGAGTAGGCTTGTGACAGCAAGGCCCAGCCCTGCGCATCATCGGGGTTTTTCGCAAGGCTCGCGCGCAGTTGTTCTGCTGCCTGGGCAAGATCAGCCGGGCCTTGCGTTGGCACCGGCTGCAACGCCTGCGGCGAGCCGAGCGCGAGATACGCTCCGAGTACCGTGGGCGGCATCAACAACACCAGCGCGATCGCCAGCCAGAACGGCGCGCGCGGTCGGCCTTCGCGACGCGCACTGCGCAGCATCGGTACCAGCACGCAAGCCAGGGCTGCCACCACCATGACGGCGGCGAGGATGAGGAAAAGGATCGTCACCAGTCTTCTCCGGACTCTTCTGTGATGGTGGCGGCCGGGCGCGCCCGGCGCCGCAGCAACACGATCACGACGCCCGCGCCGATCAGGAAGATTGCCGGCGTGCCGAACCACAGCGCGATGGTGCTGGTGGCAAGTGGCGGGTCGTACAGGATGAACGTGGAATAGCGCGCGACCAGCCAGTCCTTGATTTCCTTGTCGCTCTTGCCCTGCTGCATCTGGTCGAAGATTTGCCGCCGCAGTTGTTTTGCGAAGTCGGCGTTGGAGGCAAGCAGGCTCTCGTCCTGGCAAACCATGCAGCGCAATTCGCTGGTCAGGTGCTGGAAGCGCAGGCGCTCGGCGTTGCTTTGGAACGGCAGCGGGTCGATGGCGAAAGCGTGGCTGGCAAACGTCAACGCAAACGCGAGCAGCGCGATGGCGGCGAAGCGCTTCACGTACCACCTCGTTGCAGCGCGTCGATCTTCGGCTGCAGATCCTTGGCAATCACCTCGGGCGTCAACGGCCCGATGTGCTTGTAGCGGATGATGCCCTGCGCATCGATAAGGTAGGTTTCCGGCGCACCGTACACGCCGAAGTCGAGTGCCGTCACGCCGGACTCGTCGGTGATCACCTCGTGGTACGGGTCGCCGTGGCGTTCCAGCCACGCGCGCGCATCCGCGGGTTTGTCCTTGTAGTCGTAGCCGATCAGCGGGATGCCGAACTTGTCGCGATAGGCCATGAGGACGGGGTGTTCGTCGCCGCAGGCGAAGCACCAGCTCGCGAACACGTTGAGGAGGTACGGCTTGCCGAGCATCGATGCCTTGCTGATGCTCGTTGCGGGTTGCTTCAGCCGCGGCAGGTTGAACGCAGGCGCGGGCTTGTTGATCAACGGCGAGGGCACGAAGCGCGCGTCGTGGCTCTGGTTCCAGATCAGGCCCACCACGAAGAACGCCACCAGCACCGCGAACACCAGCAATGGCACGAAGCGTCCGATGGATTTGCGCGCGACCTCGTTCACGCGTGCTCATCCGCGAGCTTGGCGGGTGGAACCGGCTCCGGTTCGGCGTGCGCAGTTTCCGGCTCGACCGCGTGCTTGAGACGGAAGCGCCGGTCCAGCACCACCGCGAAACTGCCCAGCATCATCAGGATGCCGCCCCCCCAGATCCAGCGCACGAACGGTTTGTCGTACACGCGCAACGACCATGCACCATCGCCGATGCGATCACCCAGTGACACGTACAGGTCGCGGAAAATGCCGGCCTGGATCGCGGCTTCGGTCTGCACCTGGCCACCGGCGTAGGTGCGTTTTTGCGGATGCAGCGCCACCACCGGCTTGCCGTTGCGGGTGATGCTGACCGTGCCTTGCTGCGCGCGGTAGTTCGGGCCCTGGGTTTCGGTCACGCCGTGGAACTGGAAGTCGTAGGCGCCAACTTCGACACTCGATCCCGGGCGCATGCTGACGTCCTGCTCGACGCTCATCGAGCGCGTCAGGATTGCGCCTGCGATGAACACGCCGATGCCGAAATGGGCCAGCATCATGCCGACCATTTCGAATGGATAACGCTTGCCGGCCGGCGCTTCACGCCAGCGCTTGATCGCGAACAGCGCGACGCCCGCCATCACCCACACTGCGGCCGTGATGCCGAGCAATTGATAGAACGATCGCGCGCCGGCGATGAAGCCGATGCAGCCGGCGGCGACCGCAAGCACCACGATCTTCACCAGTGCGCGTCCCCACACCTTCAGATCGGCCTTGCCCCAGCGCGACAACGGGCCGAACGGCAGCGCCAGCACCAGCGGCGTCATCAGGAGCAGGAACAGCGGCCCGAAGTAGGGCGGCCCAACCGAAATGCGGCCGATGCCGAGGGCCTCGCCGACCAGCGGATACAGCGTGCCCAGCATCACCATCGCGCAGGCGACGGTCAGCATAAGGTTGCCGATCACCATCATGGTTTCGCGCGAGGCCAGCGCGAATGACTGGCCGCCGGTGACCCTGGGTGCGCGCAGCGCGTAGAGCAACAGCGAGCCGCCGATCACCACCCCGAGATAGACCAGGATGAACAGGCCGCGGGTCGGCGCGAACGCAAACGCGTGCACGCTGGTCAGCAGGCCCGAGCGGACCAGGAATGTGCCGAGCAGCGAAAAGGCGAAGCCGAAGATCGACAGCAACAGTGTCCACGCGCGCAGGCCGCCGCGCTTGTCGGTGATGGCCTGCGCGTGGATCAGCGCGGCGCCGATCAGCCAAGGCATGAACGAGGCGTTTTCGACCGGATCCCAGAACCACCAGCCGCCCCAGCCAAGTTCGTAATACGCCCAGGCGCTGCCGGCGACGATGCCGATGGTGAGAAATCCCCACGCCACGTTGGTCCACGGCCGCGCCCAGCGCACCCACGTCGCCTTCAGTTCACCGCCGAGCAATGATGCGATCGCGAATGCAAAGGCCACGCTGAAACCGACGTAGCCCATGTACAGCAGCGGCGGGTGGAAGGTGAGTCCCGGATCCTGCAACACCGGATTCAGGTCCGCACCGTTGGGTGGTGCCGGCAGGATCCGCACGAATGGATTGGAAGTCGCCACCATGTACAGCAGGAACCCGAACGCAACGAACCCGAGCACGCCGATGACGCGCGAGAAGAACTCTTGCGGCAACTTGCCGCCCAGCGCGACCAGCGCGACCGTCCACAGGTTGAGGATCAGCATCCACAACAACAAGGATCCTTCGTGGGCGCCCCACACCGCGGCGAGGCGGTAGTACCACGGCAGGGTGAGGTTCGAGTTCTGCGCGACGTAGGCGACCGAGAAATCGTTGATCCAGAACGCCCACGTGAGGATGCCGAAGGCGAGCGCCACGAACACGAACTGGCCGATTGCGAGTGAGCGTCCCGTCGCCATCAGCGGGCGGCTGCCGCGCCATGCGCCGACGATCGGCAGCACGCATTGCAGCGCCGACAGGATCAGCGCGAGGATCAGTGCGAGTTGGCCGAGTTCGGGCGTCATGGTTGTGCCGTCGCAGGGCGTGTGGCTTTTCCTTCCCCTGCGTGCGGGGGAAGGTGCCCGGCGGGCGGATGGGGGCCGTCAAGCTTGCCGCCCACTTCCGCGCCGTCACCCGTAGGCGAGGGCGGGAGATGTTCAGAAGGAATCCGATGCTCTTCCTTGGCCTTGGCGATCGCCTGCGCGACCTGCGGCGGCATGTAGGTGGCGTCGTGCTTGGCCAGCACCTTGGTGGCGACAAACGTGCCGTGTTGCATGTGTCCGGTGGTGATCGTGCTTTGGCCGACCCGGAACAGGTCGGGCAGGATGCCGGTGTATGTCACCGGGATGCTCTGGAAGCGGTCGGTGATCACGAAGTCGGTCTGCAAGGTGCCGGATATCTTGTGCACGCTGCCCTCGGCGACGATGCCGCCGAGCCGGAACACGCCGTCTGCCGGTGCCTTGCCCGCGTCCACTTCACTCGGCGAATACAGGTAGGTCATGTTCTGCTGCAGCGCGAACACGGAAATTGCGGTGGCGATGGCGACTGCCGCCACGATCACCAGGGCCACGATCAGACGACGCTTGCGGACCGGATTCATGCCGATGCCTCCGCGCGCGGCGTGCGCGTCTTGCGGGACTGTTCGCGCGCGATGCGGCCACGCAGTTCACGGGTCAGGCGGCGGCGCTTCATGGCCGGCGCCAGCCAATCCCATGCGAGCACGGCAAAAAACACCGCGTACGCGGGCCACACGTACATGGCGTAACCACCCATTGCGAGCCAATGCATCATGTCAGTTCTTCGCTCCAGCATGCATCGTTGCAGCCAACGCAATGGATTGCATGCCTCCACAACCCCCGCCGATTCCGGCTGGAATCGGCAGCCCCCTTGACTCAAGGGGGCCGAAATTCGCGAGCCAATGCATCATGGCGCTTGCGCTCCCACCAGTTCACGCACCCACTGCTTGCCGCCCTCCAGCGACAACAGTCCGGTGCGGGCACGCCCGAGGATGCTGGCGAAGTAGTACAGGTGCGTCGCCAGCGCCATCACCAGCAGCGGCCACAACATCGACGTTGCAATCGAGGAATGCCCGAGCAGGTTCACCGTGGTGCCCTGGTGCAAGGTGTTCCACCATTGCACCGAGTAGTGCACGATCGGAAGGTTGACCACCCCGATCAAGGCCAGCAGCGAGGCCGCACGCGCGCCGCGGCGGCGATCCTCGAACGCATGGAACAGGCCGATCACGCCAAGGTACAGGAAGAACAGCACCAGTTCGGATGTCAGCCGCGCGCCCCAGGTCCACCACGTGCCCCACATGGGTTTTCCCCACAGCGAACCGGTGACCAGCGTGATCAGGGTGAAGGCCGCGCCGATGGGCGCCGATTCCATCGCGATCACTTCCGCCAGTTTCACGCGCCATACCAGCGCGATCAATCCGGCGATCGCCATGCCGACGTAGATCGCAAGGCTCATCCATGCGCTTGGAACGTGGATGAAAATGATGCGGTACGCGTCGCCCTGCTGGTAATCCGGCGGCGCCAGCACCAGCCCGCCGTACAGGCCGATCACCGCGGCCACGATGGCGGCGGCCAGCAGCCACGGCCGCAGCTTTCCCGCAAAGCGGTAGAAGTTCGGCGGCGAGCCGAGCCAGTGCATCCAGTGGGGGAGGTAACTGCGGGACATGCTCAGGGGAAACACTTGTCAGCTGGCAAACGCGCCACGGCGGTAGTCATGCTTCAACCGCGATCTTCAAGGCTGCCGCGCATGCGAGGGGCGCCAGCACGATCGCCAATACCAGTGCCGCGGCCAGCCACGCCAGCGGCGCGACGTACGGCATTCCATTCTGCGCTGCGGCCACCGCGCCGGCGGCGAAAATCAGCACCGGAACGGCCAGGGGCAACAACATCAAGGCAAGCAGGATACCAGAGCGGCGTGCCCCGGCCGCGAGCGCCGACAGCACGGAACCGAGCAGCGCCAGCAAGGGTGTCGCCAGCAACAATGCCAGCATCAGTACCGGCAACACTTTGGACGGCAAGTCGAGCAAGGCTCCCAACAGCGGCATCACGACGATCAAGGGTAAAACCGTGGTCAGCCAATGCGCGATGACCCGGGTCAAGGCCAGCAGCGCCAACGGCTGCGGCGCCAGCAGCCACTGCTCCAGCGTGCCGTCGTCAAGATCGTTGCGGAACATCGACTCCAGCGCCGGCAGCATGGCCAGCACCACGATCACCAGCAACACCCCGCCGGCGATGCGACCCAGCAGTTGCGGATCCGGTCCCAGCGCGAACGGGAACAGCGCGGCCACGATCACCGCGTAAAGCAACGGCAGGAACAGTTCACCGCGCCGCCGCCACGCCAGGGTGAAGTCGCGGTGCAGCAGTGCGCCGCAGGCGCGCAAGGCACCGCTGCGCCGGATTGCCGGATTGATTGTCGTGTCGCTGATGGATGGCAAGGTGCTGGCCATGGCGTCAGGCACCCAAACGGACGTGGCGCGCGTTTGGATCGGCGAAGCGCACCGCGCCGTGGCTGGTGACCAGCGCTGCGCCGCCGCGCGTGCAATGGTCGGCGATCAAGGCGTTGACCAGATCGATGCCGTGGCGATCGAGATTGGCGTAGGGCTCGTCCAGCAACCAGATGTCGCCCGGAACCAACTGCAGGCGCGCCAGGCCAACGCGTTTCTTCTGCCCGGCCGAAAGCGTGCGCAACGGTTCGTCGAGCCACGCCGCGATGCCCACGCGTTCCATCACGGACTCCATCGTCATGCCGTCGCGCTGGCCGTAGAGGCCGGCGAGGAAGGCGAGGTTTTCGCGCGGACTCAGCGCGTCGTGCATGCCCGGGCGGTGGCCGAGCAGCAGCGCGCGGCCGTTGCGGCTGTCGCGTGAGGCCGGTTTGCCTTCGAACAGGATTTCGCCCGAGCTCGCGGGCAGCATGCCCGCCAATACGCGCAGCAGGGTGGTTTTGCCGGAGCCGTTGTCGCCTTCGACCAGCAACGTCTCGCCGCGACCGACGCAAAAATCCAGCGGCCCGAACACGGGCTCGTCATCGCGGGTGAAGGCGAGGCGGGTCGCCGTGAGCAGCGGCGTGGCAATGGCGGTTGGCGGTGTCATGGCGGGCAGCCGCGTATTGTCGTGGTGCATGGGCCGTGCGTCCATGTTTGCGCCGGCGCCGGCTTGTGGCCGGTCGCGCTCACGAGCGCTCCTGCGTCAGGCGATTGGCGTCCACCGTAGGAGCCTGCGTGCAGGCGACTGCGTGCAGGCGACCCTAGTCCACCGTAGGAGCCTGCGTGCAGGCGACCCTCAGGGTCTAAATCAGTTCATGCAACTCGGCCGGCCCGTCGCCGATGCCGCGCACCACGCTCAGTTGGCCGAATTGGCGTGCCATGTCGTCGAGCTTGGCGTAGGGGATGTCGAGCACGAACAGGCTGCGTTCACGCCAGTCGCCGGCGCCGACGCCGACGCCACAGTGCATGCGGTAGCGGTCGGCCTTCAATTCATCGCGCAGGCGGCGCTGGCGGATCCGGTTGGTCGCGGGCGGCAACAACACGCCGGCCGGGTTCCAGGCCGTGATGTAACCCCACGGCGCGTCCGGCCGTGACAACAGACAAAGGAGCGAAGCCGGAAGCGCCTGCCCGCACCAGATGCTTGCAAAACCGCCAGCCGACAGCCGCACCCGGTAGTCGGTTTCGGTCCACGCACGGCGGATCGATTCGGGCAACGGCATCCGGTCAAGGCTCTGGCGGCAACGGCGGGAGCGCCGAGCGTACACGCTCCGCCGCGGCGGCGAGGTCGATTTCGTCCAGCGTGGCATGCCCGTCGAGCAACGCACCCATCAGCGCATCCTGTTGCTGGTCGCGTGCGTTGCAGTATGCATAAGGCCACGTCGTGAAGCTGACCATGCGGTAATGCGAGCGAAAATGGGTCGGGATGCGTGCGGTCAAGGCTGCGGCCAATTCGCGCTTCAGCAGATAGCGCGGATCGGCCACGCCGTCGCGCATCTCGATGTAGTTGGCCAGTGACATCGCCGCGATGGCGTCGGCATTCGGTTTGCGGCGTGATTCGAATTCCGCGAAGACGGCGGCGGCATCGTCGGGTTGCGCAGTCAGCAATCCCGCCAGTTCCACGGCGTCCTCGAAACCCGCATTCATGCCTTGCCCGTGGAATGGAACCACCGCGTGCGCCGCATCGCCCAGCAGCACCGCGCTGCCGCCGAGATGCCAGCGATCGAGATACAGGGTCGCCAATTGGCCGACGGGATGCGCCGCCCAGTCCTCGTCGAACGTCGGCATCAGTGCAAGCGCATCGGCGAACTGGTCTTCGAAGAATGCGCGTGCTGCGGCGACGTCCGGCAGTGTTGCAAAGCTGGGATGGCTGCCTGCACTCGGCAGGAACAAGGTGACCGTGAAGTTTGCTTCCGTGTTTGGCAGCGCGATGCACATGTAATTGCCGCGCGGCCAGATGTGCAGGGCGTTGGGTTCCAGCGCGAAGCGCGCTTGGCCGGGTGAGGGAATTTCCAGTTCCTTGTAGCCGTGTCCCAGCGACTCGATGCGTTCGCCGAGGTTGATCGAATGCTGCATCGCCATGCGCAGAGCCGAGCCCGCCCCATCGCAGCCAAGCAGCAATCCGGCAGCATGCGTGTGCGTGGCACCGTCCGCCGCGGTCAGCGTGATCGAACCATTGCCGAAGTCGGCGCCGGAGAGGCCGGCGTCGAAGTGGAGGCGTGCGCCCGCCTGTTCGGCTGCATCCAGCAGCAGGATGTTGAGGCCACCGCGCGACACCGAGCGGATGACCTCGGAGTCATCGAGGCCGTAGCGCTGCAGGTTCACTTCACCATCCAGCGGATGCACCATGCGACCGCGCATCATCACCGCGTGTTGCAGCACGCTGTCGGCGAGTCCGGCCTGCCGCAGCGCGTTGAGGCCGCGTTCGGCCAGTGCAAGGTTGATCGAGCGTCCGCCGAGGAAACCGTGCACGCGCGGATCGGGCCGGCGTTCGAAAACTTCGACTTCGAATCCGCGCTGAGCGAGCAAGGTGGCGAGCAGCGAGCCGACCAGGCCGGCGCCGATCACGGTTGTCTTCGGCTTGTCTGCTGCCATCATCTCGCTCATCGTGTCCGTGCTGGAAAATGCGCGCCGTCGCCTTGGTGCCGCGGCGGTACCGCTTCGAATTCACCCCGTTGTTGGCGACGATCCACCCGCCGTCGCTGCCGACCCGGTGTGGCCCTTCCCGTGGGCACCTCGGGTTGTGCGGTCGCCTGGACGCGTATGGTATACGGTGAGCGAACCGGATTTGGCGCGACCGTCCCGCAGCGCCATGCATCAACGTACCTGCTGCGCGACATTGGCCAATTCCAGCGCCTCGGACGCCGGGCGCGGTATGCCAAGGTAGTGTCCCTGGGCGAAATCGCAACCGGCATCGCGCAGCAGGGCCAGGGTTGCGGCGTCCTCCACGCCTTCGGCGACGGCCTTCATTCCGTATTCGTGCGCCAGCTCCAGCATCGATGCAACCAGCCGCACCGTGCGCGGATCTTCGCGCATGCCGCTGACAAAACTCTTGTCGATCTTGAGTTCGGTCGCGGGTACCTGTTTCAGGTAGGCCATCGACGAATAGCCGGTGCCGAAGTCGTCGATGGCGATGCCGAATGCACACTCGCGCAGTTGTTCGAGCACGCCGATGCAGCGGACCGGATCGTCCATCAGGCTGGTTTCGGTCAGCTCGAACACGATCGATTCGCAGGCAACGTTCCAGAAATGTGCCAGGTCGACCAGTTGCTCGGCGAGGCCCTGCTGGTGCAGCACCATGGTCGAAAGGTTCAAGGAGATTCCCGGCGCGCGGCCCGCGTCGCGCGCGAGTGCAACGTGCCGCAGGGCGCTGTTGATGTTCCAGCGGGTCAGGTCGCCGATCAGTCCGTTGCGTTCGGCCGCTGGGATGAACCGGTCTGGCGGAATCACTCCCAACTGCGGGTGGGTCCAGCGCGACAAGGCCTCGAACCGCTCGCCGGAACCGCCGCGCAGGTCCACGATCGGTTGCAGGTACAGTTCCAGCTGGTTGCCCCGGATTGCGTGGTCCAGGTCGTCGCGCGGCGGGGCGTCCGGATGCGCGTCGGCGTGGTCGAGCGCGTATCCGTCGGTCCCGCGCGCGGCCACGTCGCAGGCACTATCGGCGCGCCGGCACAGTTGCTCCGCGTCGCTGCCGTCGTCGGGGCAGACTGCGCCACCGATGACGATCGATGTACGCAGGTCCTGTTCGGCATCATCCTGGCGCCGCTGCAAGGTGCGTACCAGTTTGGCGGCCGCCAGCGCGGCCTGCTGGCGGTTGCGCAGGCGCGGCAGCAATGCCGCGAAGTCGCATTCGCCGATGCGCAGCAGCTCATCGCCGGCACGCAGGGAACCCCGGATCAATTCCTCGATGCCGGCAGCCGCGGCCTCGCCGCGCGCGTAACCGAATTCCAGGGTGAATTCGCGCAGTCGCCGCGCGCGCAGGAACAGCAGCCCCAGGTGTTGCCCGCCCTCGCCGCACACGGCGATGTGGCGCTGCAGGGCATCGAACAATGCTTCGCGATTCAACATGCCGGCGGCTCCCTTCGGCGTGCATGCGGGGATGCTGCGGTCGGCTTCACAAGTACAACTCGGTCGGGTCCAGGTCGTAGGCGCCGGGCGGCAGTGGCCTGCTGATCCATAATTGCCCGCCCTCGGCCTGGTGGTGCAACAGGTCCAGCGGCTGGAACGCGCCCGCGAGGTGTTTGTCGGGCCCGGTGAGCACCATCACCTTGGGGAACAGTCGCCGCGCGACGTTCTGCGCCATGACGATCGCAACGCAGCCATCGCTGAGCTCGACCAGTGATCCGGTCGGATAGACGCCGAGGCATTGCAGGAACTGTTCGACCACCTCGGCGCCGTACAGCTTGTAGCGCAGTCGGTACAGTTCCTGCAGCGCGACGTGTTGGCTGAACGCCGGGCGGTACGCGCGTGCGCCCGTCATTGCGCAGTACGAATCAACCACCCCTGCCATGCGCCCCACCAGTGGGATCAGCGGCTCCGGAAGCGCCGCGGGATACCCGCTGCCGTCGTGGCGTTCGTGGTGGGTGCGCAGCATTGCGTGCACCATGGGCGCTCGCGGATCGGCGTCCTGGATGATGGCCAGCCCCAGCTCCACGTGCGTGCGCACCAGCGCGGTCTCATTGGCGTCCAGCGGGCCAGGCTTCGCGAACAGATCGGGTGGCAGACGCAACTTGCCGATGTCCAGCAGCAGGCCACCGGTGGCCAGATCCAGCAGCAGCGGTTCGGGGAATCCCATGTGGCGCCCGAAGGCGGCGGCCAGTGCACTGCAGTTCAGGGCGTGGTGGTAGGCCTCGAGGTCGCGCTTGCGCAGGCTCTCGATCCAGAACCAGGCGTCCATGTTGCGCAGCACGCTTTGCACGATTGGCTCCACCGCCCGGCGCACCTGCGCCGCGTCCAGGCGCCGCCCTTCCTGCACATCGTCCAGCACCTGGTGCGCGAGGGTGCCGGCGGTTTCGCGGGCCTCACGCGCATTCGGGACCTCATCCTCGAAGCTGCTGCGATTTTCGTACACCACGCGCTGCTGCAGGCCCTCCACCCGCTCGCCGCGCGGATGCCGCTCCTCAAGCGTCAGGAGGCTGTTGCGTTCCGGCGGCGCCAGCCCCAACGTGATGTCCACCACCACCTCGCGGCAGTACCGCGAGAGCGCATCGATGTCCTGCTGGCTCCGGATCAAGACCCCCTGCAGCGGAAACGGCGTGCCCTCCCAGTCACGATCCAGCCGGGATACATACATCCCGACCGTGAGGTCGTGTACCGGGATCGTTCGCTCTTCCAGTGTCACGGGCGCCCTGGTCGTGAAGCCGCAGGAATAAGGGAAAGCAAGGATCGTTCCATGACCCGTGCCGGCGCGCTGCGTGGCGTGGCGCGGCGGTCTGTGTGCGGCCTGATATCCGTGGTCCCGGTGGCGAGGGTACACCTGCCGCCGCGCCGAGTCCCGCACGGGGTGCGTACATCAGGCGGCGCCGGCATCACGCCATGCCTTCACTGCTTCCGCGTAACGCAGGCAATCGGCGTAGGTGTTGTACAGCGGCGCGGGGGCAATCCGCATCACGTCGGGTTCGCGCCAGTCGCCCAGCACGCCGTGCGCGACGAGAAAATCGAACAGCGACTTGCCGGCGTCACGACCGGCGCGCACGCGGATGGAAAGTTGCGCGCCACGACGGTCGGGATCGTGCGGCGTCGCGACTTCCAGCACGTCGCCGAGTTGCGATTCGATCAGCCACGCAAGGTAGGCGGTGAGGCGCCGGGATTTTTCACGCAAGCGCGACATGCCGGCGCGTTGGAACAGCTCCAGCGATACCCGCAACGGCGCCAATGCCAGGATTGGCGGGTTCGAGAGCTGCCATGCCTCGGCGCCGGTGGCGGCGTCGAATTCCGGGCGCATCTGGAAACGCGTGGCTTCGTTGCGGCCCCACCAACCTTCGAAGCGCGGCAGCTCGGCTTGCGCGTGGCGTGCGTGCACGAACGCGCCGGCCACCGCGCCGGGTCCGGAGTTGAGGTACTTGTAAGAACACCACGCAGCGAAATCGCAGCCGGCGTCGTGCAGGTGCAAGTCGATGTTGCCTGCTGCATGTGCACAGTCGAAGCCGACCGCGCAGCCCTGCGCGTGCGCAAGTTTGGTGATTGCGGCGAGGTCGAAGGCCTGGCCGGTGAGGTATTGCACGCCCGGCAACAACACCAGCGCGATGCGCGATCCGTGTTCGGCGAGCGCGCGTTCGATGGCTGCCATCGAAATCGTGCCGCCGGGTTCGTCAGGGTCGAGCTCGATGAGTGCGTCGGCCGGATCGAAACCGTGGAAGCGGATCTGCGAAGCGGCAAGGTCGCGATCGGACGGGAACGCATGGCGTTCGATCAGGATGGCGGGGCGCTCGGGGGTGGGTCGATAGAAGCTCACCATCAACAAGTGCAGGTTGGTGGTGAGTGAGTTCATCGCCACCACTTCGGATGGTTCGGCGCCCACGACTTCGGCCAGCGCGTCGCGCACCTCGCGGTGGTAAGGCAGCCACGGGTGCCGGCCGTGCAGGTGGCCTTCCACGCCCAGGCGCGCCCAGTCGTCGAGTTCGTCCAGCAGGGCCTGGCGGACGCCGCGCGGTTGCAGACCCAGCGAGTTGCCAACGAGGTAGGTCTGCGCGCCGCCCGCGTGCGGCGGGATCAGGAATTCATCGCGGAATGCGCGCAACGGGTCGGCGGCATCCTGCGCGTGGGCCCAGTCGGCATCCGCGCGGAAATCGGTTGATGGCGTCATTTTATTTTTCGACAGCGGTCACGATCGAGCGGCATCCCGCGTCGAAGGTTGCACTCCAGTCCGCCGGTGCGGCGGCGGGGCGGACGCAGCGTATCTGGATGGCCACGTTGTTGCGGTAGGCGTAGGTTTCGCTGTAGGTGTTCTTTTCGTGATTCTCGCTGGCGGTGTAGCGCATGCTGGATGTACTGACCTGGGAACTCGCCGGGGAGTAGCCCGGCAGTTTGCGCGCGCGCTCCGTGCCGGTATTCAGGAAAGTCTGGAAGCCTGCGATACCGCCCACCTGCTCGGTGGTGACGGTGATGCGCGCCAGGGCGTTGCTGTCGCCGGGAATCTTCACCTGCAGGGCGACGAACTGGCGCGTGCCATCGGATTTTTCCATCAGCACCGGCCACACGTCGGGCGCGGAAAACTTCACCGCGCCGTTGGCCAGCGAATAGTCGGCCGCGAATGCGGATGGCGCGAGCGCCAGTGCGCAGGCACCGAGCGTGGCGGCGATCGATAGGGTTGTGCGCTTCATGTGGCCTCCGCTGAACGGGTGAAACGTTGTTTGGGCAACCCCAGCCATTCCAGCGCGGCGCCGTGGAACATGCGTTCGCGTTGTCGTGGTTGCAATCCGAGTGCGTCGATGCCGCTGCCTGGCTGCTGTTCGCCAAGCGGGAACGGGTAGTCGGTGCCCAGCATCACCCGATCTTCGCCGACGACGTCAAGCAGGTAACGCAAGGCTTGCGGGTCGTGCACGGCCGAGTCGAAGAACAGGCGCGGGAAGTAGTCGCGCGGCGGGCGCGAATTGTCGATGGCGACGAGGTCGGGCCGCATCCGGTAGCCGTGCTCGATGCGGCCGATGGTGAACGGAAACGCGCCGCCGCCATGCGCAAACGCGATGCGCAGGTTCGGCAGGCGTTCGAGCACGCCACCGAAGATCAGCGAGCAGGCCGCGCGCGATTGCTCGGCCGGCATGCCGACCAGCCACGGCAGCCAGTATTTCGGCATGCTGTCCTTGCCCATCATGTCCCACGGATGGATCAGGATCGCGGCGCCGAGGTCGGCCGCGGCTTCGAAGAACGGGAACAATTCTTCGGCGTCGAGATTCCAGTCGTTGACGTGCGAGCCGATCTGCACGCCCTGCAGGCCCAGCTGATCGACGCAATGTTCCAATTCCTCGATCGCGAGGCGCGGCGATTGCAGCGGCACGGTGCCGATGCCGGCGTAGTGGGCGGGATACTTGCGGCAGATTTCGGCAGTGTGCACGTTCAAGTGGCGATGCAGCTCGCGCGCCTGGTTGGGCTTGGCCCAGTAGGAGAACAGCACCGGCACGGTCGAGATCACCTGCACGTCGACGCCGAGCGTGGCGCATTCATCCCTGCGGAATTCGGGATCGAACGAGTTCTGCCAGACCTCGCGGAAGAACTTGTTGCCGCGATAGATGCGATGGCGGCCGTCGGTGTTCACCATTACCGGGAAGCGCGCATCGCCGTATTTCTCGGCGAGGTTGGGCCACTCCGGCGGCAGGATGTGCGAATGGATGTCGATCTTGAGCATGCGTCAAGTATAGGCCAAGGGTTTACCCCACCGACGCGGTGGCGATGAAACGGCACGAGCGAGCGCGCTCGCGACCGATATCGCTCATCGCCGCGAGCCTGGTAGCGCGCATGGCGCGCTCCTGCGGTCTTGATACCTGTGCGCGTCTCAGGCTTCGCCGGTATTGGCGAGGCGTGCCAGCCGCGTCCGTGCCGTGGCCACATCGAGATGCTCGGCCGCCAGCCATTCGTCGTTGTAATAGGTGCCGGCGTAGCGCTCGCCACCGTCGCAGATCAGGGTGACCACCGGCCCGGTCTCGCCCTTGGCCTTCATCTCGGCCATCAGCTGCAGCGCGCCCACGAAGTTGGTGCCGGTGGAACCGCCGCAGCGGCGGCCGAGCAATTTTTCCAGAAGGCGCAGCGCGGCCATGCTGTCGGCGTCCGCGATGCGCAGCATGCGGTCGATCACGCCGGGCATGAACGAGGGTTCCACGCGCGGGCGGCCGATGCCTTCGATGCGCGAGCCGCGTGGCAACGTGAGCGTGGCATCGCGCGTTTCGTAGTAGTCGAGGAACACCGAATTTTCCGGATCGACGACCGCCAACCGCGTCTCGCCGCGGCGCGAGCTGCCGTAGCGAATGTAGCGGCCGATGGTCGCCGAGGTGCCGCCGGTGCCGGCACTGACCACGACCCAGCGTGGTACCGGATCGGCCTCGTGTTCCATTTGCCGGAAAATCGATTCGGCGATGTTGTTGTTGCCACGCCAGTCGGTGGCCCGCTCGGCGTAGGTGAACTGGTCCATGTAATGCCCGCCGCGTTCGCCTGCGAGTTTTTGCGCCGCGCCATACACGTCGGTGCCGTCGATCAGGTGACACATGCCGCCGAAGAATTCGATTTGCGCGATTTTCTGCTTCGACGTGTGCCGCGGCATCACCGCAAAGAACGGCAGCGCCAGCAGGCGCGCGAAATACGCTTCGGAAATCGCGGTGCTGCCGCTGGATGCCTCGATTACCGGACGGTCGCGATCGAGCCAGCCATTGCAGATCGCGTACAAAAACAGCGAGCGTCCGAGCCGGTGCTTGAGGCTGCCGGTGGGGTGCACCGACTCGTCCTTGAAGTACAACGGAATGCCGGGAAACGCCGGCAGGTCGAGCCGGATCAGGTGGGTATCGGCCGAGCGCGCGGCCTCGGCTTCCAGTGCGGCGAGCGCGTGGCGGGTCCAGTTGTGCATCCCCGCATTGTACGGCCTGCCGGCGCCATGCGGCCGCCATGCGTGGGTCGGTGGCGTGCTTGCAATCACCGGATGCGCGGTTTACGGTTGCCGGAAATCCGCATCGGCGCACTCAGGGGAGCTTCGCATGATTCGAGTGGTGTTGGTTGATGACCACGAACTGGTGCGCTCGGGATTCGCGATGATCCTGGCCGGGCAGCCTGATATCGAGATCGTGGGCGAGGCCAGCAACGCCGAAGACGGGCTGCGTTTGATTCGCGCTCAGAAACCCGATGTCGCGCTGATCGACGTGCACATGCCGGGCATGAGCGGAATCGAGTTGACCGAGCGCGTGCAACGCGCGGAGCTTGCCACCCGCATCGTGATCCTGACCGTGGTGCAGGATTCGCAATTCCCGCGGCGCCTGCTGCAATCCGGTGTGCTCGGTTACCTGACCAAGGGCTGCCCGGCCGAGGAATTGCTGCAGGCGGTACGCGCGGTTGCGCAGGGACGGCGTTACCTGGACGCCAGCGTGGCGCGCGACATGGCGCTCGCTGCGGTTGATGGTGAAGCGTCGCCGCTGGAATCGCTGTCCTCGCGCGAGCTGGAAGTGGCGATGATGCTGGCGCGCGGCCTCGCGGTGAACGCGGTGGCCGAGCAACTGCACCTGAGTGCCAAGACGGTGTCGACCTACAAGCAACGGCTGTTTGAAAAGCTCGGCGTCACCCACACCATCGCGCTGGCGAACATGCTGTCGGCGCACGGGTTGTCGAGCGAGCCGCACGCGCAGGCTTGAGCCGCGCCGAGCCGTTGCGCGTTGCAAAAGTGCCGGACGACAGGCGCCAGCGGCCTGTCAGCGCGTAGCGTCGTCGTCGCCGAACAGGAATCGTTGCATTTCCGCGGCAAGCAACTTGCGGGTTTCCGGATCCAGTGGCGACAGCCACTTTTCGTTGATCAGCATGGTCTGGTGCTGCAGCCATTCCTGCCAGGCCGGTTTGCCGATCTGCGCGTAGATGCGCTGGCCGAGTTCGCCCGGCCATGGCGCGCGCTCCAGGCCCTCGGTCTCGCGTTGCTGTTTCTGGCAGAAGACCGTGCGGGTCATGGCGAAAGCAGTTTCCGGATGGGGGCGGGGGTGCCCATTGTTGCGAGCCGTGCCGCCGAACACCAGCGCGTGCCGGCAGCGTCCGCGACCGCTGGGTGCGCTTGCACACCGCGCCATTCGAGAGGCCGCGCACGCAGCTTGAAGTGCGTGAATGCGTGCCGGACTTCCGGCAGCTCGGTTGCGGTGAGGCCATCGACGTCGGCAAGCTGCGCTGCCAGTGCGCTCGCGGCGCGGGCATCGCGCGCCTCCGGCAGGCTCCACAGGCCCGGCCACACACCTTGGGGCGGGCGCCGTTGCAGCAGCACGCGGCCACGGCGGTCGCGCAACACGATGAACACCGTTTGCCGTTCCGGAATGGCGCGCGCAGGGCGGGGCTGCGGCAGCTTGTCGACCAGGCCATCGCGGCGGGCGCTGCAACTGCGCGCCTGCGGGCAACGGTCGCAGTGTGGCTTGGCGCGCGTGCACACGGTAGCGCCGAGATCCATGATCGCCTGGGTGTAGTCGGCGACCCGCGCAGTCGGGGTGTGCGCTTCGGCGTGTTGCCACAGCGCGTTCTCGACTGCGCGCTCCCCCGGCCACCCGCGTACGCCGTGCCAGCGGCAGAGCACACGCTTGACGTTGCCATCGAGGATGGGGTGGCGCTGGGCGTGCGCCAGCGCGAGGATTGCGCCGGCGGTGGAACGCCCGATGCCGGGCAGCGCGGCGAGCGCGTCAAAGTCGCGCGGCAGCTCGCCGCCGTGTTGCGCCACGCACAGGCGCGCCGCCGCATGCAGATAACGTGCGCGGCGGTAGTAGCCGAGGCCCGACCACAACGCCAGTACCCGATCCTCGTCGGCACTGGCGAGTGCGCGTTCGTTCGGCAGCGCGGTGACGAAGCGTTCGAAGTAGGCAGTCACGGTCGCGACCTGCGTCTGTTGCAGCATCACTTCGGAAATCCAGACGCGGTACGGCGTGCGTGGATGCTGCCAGGGCAAGTCGTGGCGGCCGGCGCCGTCGTACCAGTCGAGCAGGCGGCGCGCGAAGGCGTCCACGCGTCAGTGCGCGGACGCAGCGGCAGGTGCAGGAGTGCTCGACGCGCTGGCGGCCGGCGCCAGGTCGGGACCGGATTCGATCTCGATGCCGTTGGCCTGCAACCAGCCGAGGTCGAGCCTCTGCAACGTGGCGGTACCCGTAAACGGGGTCGGCATTGGCGCCGGGACCGGCGTGGTCGCCAACATTCGTTGCCACCAGTCAGCGAACGCGGCTGGCTGCAGCTTCAAGTCGGCGCGGGCGTCGACGCCAGCGAGCTTGATTGCGATCGTCAGCGGTGTCGTGCCGTGTTGCGGCGTGACCGCGACGATGATCGCATCCGACACCGGGGCCGCCGGCGTCACGGCACTGGCCTGCGCGCTGGCTGCCGATTGAGCGCTGGCCACTGGCTTGCCGCTGCTGGCGGCCGGCGCGGGCAGCAGCGACGCGTGTTGCAACTGGCCGGACAGATTCAGGTTCAGCGCTTCGCCGCCACGCCAACTGCCGCGGCCCTGCAGTTGCAACGACGCGCCGCCCGCAGCGGCGAACCGCAGGTTGATCGGCATGAAGTCGATCGCGCCGTCATGCGGCGCCGACGGCACCGTGTCGAGGCTGCCGGTGAAGGCCTGCCCGGATTTGCCGTGGGCGGACGCATCCAGGCGGAAGCGTTGTCCCGGCGCCAGCGAACCGGTATCGATGCTGATGCCGAACAGCAACGGCACCCCGTGCGCCACGAGCGTGCCATCGCTCAAATGGATGCCGGCGCTGACGGTCGGCATGCTCGGTGGTCCCGTGCGGCGAGGCAGGCGCGCCAACAGCGCCTTGAGTTCGTCCAGGTCCACGCGCGGCGAGTCGATGTCGACCCGTTCGATCGCCGGTGCGCCCCGCAGGAGCGTGCGCCAGGGCACCACGATGGTGGCCGCGTCCGCTTCCAGCAGCGGCGTGCCGGAACCGGCATTGCTGAGCGTGATGCCTTCGAGTTTCACGCCGGGGCGCGGAAACAGCATGGGCTCGGCGGGCGACTGCAGCTTCAGCGAGAGTCCCGCCGCCGAAAGGTCGGCCTCCAGCATGTTCGTGAAGCGCTGCGGTTGCAGCAGTGCATGCACATGGATCACCAACGCCGCGACCAGCACCAGCAGCACCGCGGCGATCGCCACGGCGATCCAGCGCAGGCGGTGTCGCATTGGCATGGATGCGGGCATGTCTCAGCCGGCCGCGGGCAGCAAGCCATCCACGAACGCACGCGCGTCGAAGCCGTGCAGGTCTTCGGCGCGCTCGCCCAGGCCTACGTAACGGATCGGCAATTCGAACTCGCGCGCGAGCGCAAACACCACGCCGCCCTTGGCGGTACCGTCGAGCTTGGTCACGACCAGGCCCGTGACGCCGATGGCCGCCACGAACTGGCGGACCTGGCTGATCGCGTTTTGGCCCGTGGTGCCGTCGATCACCATCAGCACTTCATGCGGCGCAGTTGCGTCGAGTTTGCCGAGTACCCGCCGGACCTTGGCCAGTTCTTCCATCAATCCCGAATGGGTGTGCAGGCGTCCTGCGGTGTCGGCGATCAAGACGTCGTTGCCTTGCGCCTGCGCGCGTTGCAGTGCGTCGAAGATCACGCTCGCCGAATCGGCGCCCTGGCCTTGTGCGCACACCGGGATGTGCAGGCGATCGCCCCATTCCTGCAATTGCGCAACTGCGGCGGCGCGGAACGTGTCACCCGCCGCCAGCAGGACGTCGCGGCGCTCCTGCTGGTAATGGCGCGCCAACTTGCCAATCGTGGTGGTCTTGCCGACGCCGTTGACACCAACCACCAGCATCACGAACGGCTTGTGGCCGGCGATTTCCAGTGGTTTCGCGACCGGTGCCAGGATCGCCAACAGGCGCGCGTGCAGGGCATCGCGCAATTCGCCGGCGTCGGCGAATTCGCGCTTGTGCAGGCGCCGGCGCAAGTCCTCGATCAGTTCGCCGCTGGCCGTGACGCCGACGTCGGCGGACAACAGGGTGGTCTCCAGTTCATCCAGCAACTCGTCGGACAACACCGGATTGCGCGCGAACAACGACGACAGGCCGCGCGCGAAACCGCTGCCGGAAAGGCGCGCGCGCCAACTGCGCTTGCCGCGGGCCGGGGCGGCGTCGAGGTCATCGGGACTGTTCGCGACGTTGGGCAGGGTGGGTTCGCGCCACTCCGTCATGACCGGTTGCGCGTGTGATTCCGATGTGGCCGGCGTGGATTTGTCAGCCAAATCGGGGTCGGGTTCGACCGGCGGCGCAGGCGCAGTGGCGGGCTCGGTTGCACGGCGCTTGCCGGTGAGCTTGCCCCAAAGGTTCGGCATCATGTTCACGCACTGGAAACGGGTAGGGCAAAATGCTAACACCCGCTTCGCAACGCCAGCCGTATGAGCCAACGCCATCGCCACGCCGAACCGCCCGGACAGGTCCGCATCATCGGCGGCAGCCTGCGTGGCTCGCGCCTCGCGGTGGCGGATGCGCCCGGCCTGCGGCCAACGCCGCAGCGCCTGCGCCAGACCTTGTTCGACTGGCTGGCGCCGGTGATCGAGGGCGCGCGGGTGCTCGACGCCTTCGCCGGAACCGGTGCGCTTGGCATCGAAGCGCTGTCGAGGGGCGCCAGCGAGGCGGTGTTTTTCGAGCGTGACCGGGAGCGCGCGGACGCCATCGCCGCCGACCTGTTGCGCCTGCGGCAACCCGCTGGCAGGGTGCTGTGCGTGGACACGCTCGCGGCCCTGGCCACGCCGCCGGCGGAACGCTTCGATGTCGTGTTCCTCGATCCGCCGTTCGAGGCCGGCGCGTGGACGAACGCTACCGCGCTTCTGGATGCCAACGGCTGGCTGGCGCCGATGGCCCGGGTGTACGTCGAGACGGCGCCCGAGGATGTCTGGGAAGCGCCCGCGCGCTGGACAATCCATCGCCAGCGTGAGGCTGGTGCGGTGCGCGGAACGCTGTTGCGGGTCGACGAATCGCACGATTTGTGACCTGCAGCGCGGTTGCAGCGCCATTCGCGCGCTTGCGATGGCACAATGTTCGCATGGCCAAAGGCATGCCAGCACGAACCTTGTCCCGTACGGCGGTTTATCCGGGTACCTTCGACCCGATCACGAATGGCCATGCTGATCTGGTCGCCCGCGCCGCGCCATTGTTCGACAAATTGATCGTGGCCATTGCGCGCTCCTCATCCAAGACCCCGGGCTTTCCGCTGGAAGAACGTGTCGAGCTGGCGCGCAGCGCGCTCGCAAAAGTTCCGAATGTCGAGGTGCGCGGGTTCGACAATCTGTTGGCCGAATTCGTCACCGAGTGCGGCGCCGGGGTGATCCTGCGCGGCCTGCGCGCGGTGTCGGACTTCGAGTACGAATTCCAGCTTGCCAGCATGAACCGGCACTTGATTCCCCAGGCCGAGACGTTGTTCCTGACGCCCGCGGAGGAATGGAGCTTCATTTCGTCATCGCTGGTGCGCGAGATCGCCAGCCTCGGCGGCGACGTATCCAAGTTTGTTCACCCGGCTGTCCAGAAAGCACTGCGTCAGAAATGGCGCAGGCGCGGGGGCGCTGGTTCCGCCGTTTCACGCAAGTCATAGAGGTGATCGCCATGCGCAAATTCTTTTTCATTGCATGCTTCGCATTGCTGGGCACGCTGGGCCTGGCCGCCTGCAGCCACAGCCAGAACCAGGCCGAGGCCACGACCCGGCTCACGCGCCCGACCGACCCCACCGACATCAACGCCTGGGGCAACTACCTGAAGCAGATCGTGGAAGACAACCTGGGCACCATCTCCAACTCGCCCTTCGTCTACTACGTACCGTCGTCGCAGAATCCTGCCGACGCCGCGACCATCAGCCGTGTGCAGGAACAGGTCAACAACATGGTTCTGGGTACCGTGTTGCCGGGCAACATGGTGGCAGTCGGTGGCCCAAGCTCGGCGACCACGGCGCAGGTGATGGAAACGGCGTTCAAGGACGCCGCGCCGGGCTCGTTCAAGGGCGTGGTGGTGCTGTTCATCGGCGACAAGTCCGATGAAGCGGCAGTGAAGGAAGCAGTGGCTCCGAGCGGCGCGACGTTCAAGTTTGCACAGATGTAGCGCTGGTGCGCCAACGTTGGGCTTCGCTTCGCTCAACCCAACCTACGCAACGTCGTTGCCGGTCATCCGTTGCCCTGCGCGTAGGTTGGGCTGACCCGGCGCTCTTTCCGGGGAAGCCCAACGCCAGCGGGCGACGACGTTGGGCTTCGCTTCGCTCAACCCAACCTGCGAATGGGCGGCATCGTTGGGCTTCGCTCAACCCAACCTACGTGCCTGGTGCGCCAACGTTGGGCTTCGCTCTGCTCAACCCAACCTGCGTAATTGCCCCGCGTGTAGGTTGGGCTGACCCGGTGCTGTTTCCGGGGAAGCCCAACGCCAGCGAGCGCCACCGTTGGGCTTCGCTTCGCCCAACCCAACTTGCGTACGCCATGCGATAATCGCTGGTTTGCGCCATTCCGGCGCCGGTCCCGCGCTCCCATGCAGCAAATCCGCAATTTTTCCATCATTGCCCACATCGACCACGGCAAGTCCACCCTGGCAGATCGCATCATCCAGCTTTGCGGCGGCTTGACCGACCGCGAGATGGAAGCGCAGGTGCTGGATACCAATCCGATCGAGCGCGAACGCGGCATCACCATCAAGGCGCAGTCGGTGTCGCTGCCATACACCGCGCTCGACGGTACGGTGTACGAGTTGAATTTCATCGACACGCCGGGCCACGTCGATTTCAGTTACGAGGTCTCGCGCTCGCTGGCCGCGTGCGAGGGTGCCTTGCTGGTGGTCGATGCCGCGCAGGGTGTCGAGGCGCAGTCGGTGGCCAATTGCTACACCGCAGTCGAGATGGGCCTGGAAGTGGTGCCGGTGCTGAACAAGATCGACCTGCCGACCGCCGACATCCCGAAGGTGAAGGAAGAAATCGAGGCCGTGATCGGCATCCACGCCGACGATGCGGTCGCGATCAGTGCCAAGACCGGCGAGAACGTGCGCGACGTGCTGGAAGCGATCGTTGCCCGCATCCCGCCGCCCAGGCCGGGCGATACCGACAAGTTGCAGGCTTTGATCATCGATTCCTGGTTCGACAATTACCTGGGCGTGGTCATGCTGGTACGCGTGATGCAGGGCACGATCAAGCCCGGCGACAAGCTGCAGGTGATGTCGACCGGGCGTGCGCATCAGGTCGACAACGTCGGTGTGTTCACGCCCAAGCGCAAGGAAACGGCCAAGCTGGGCGCCGGCGAAGTGGGTTGGGTGAACGCCTCGATCAAGGACGTGCACGGCGCGCCGGTGGGCGACACGCTGACGCTGGCGAATGATCCGGCGCCCAAACCGCTGCCGGGTTTCCGGCACATGCAGCCGCGCGTGTTCGCGGGCCTGTTCCCGGTCGCGTCGGATGATTACCCGGCCTTGCGCGAAGCGCTGGACAAGCTGCGCCTCAACGATGCTGCCATGTTCTTCGAACCGGAATCCTCCGAGGCGATGGGCTTCGGGTTCCGCTGCGGCTTCCTCGGCATGCTGCACATGGAGATCGTGCAGGAGCGCCTGGAGCGCGAATACAACCTCAACCTGATTTCAACTGCGCCAACGGTCGTGTATCAGGTATTGCGCAGCGACGGCACGCTTCTGGACCTGGACAATCCGGCCAAGCTGCCACCGGCGAACGAAGTCGCGGAAATCCGCGAGCCGATCATCATCGCCGACATCCTGACTCCGCCGGAATTCATCGGCAACATTATCACCCTGTGCGAGGAAAAGCGTGGCGTGCAGCGCTCGATCCAGTATCTCGCCAGCCAGGTGCGCATAAGCTACGAACTGCCGCTGGCCGAAGTCGTGCTGGATTTCTTCGACCGGCTGAAGTCGGTCAGTCGCGGTTATGCGTCGATGGATTATCACTTCGATCGCTTCGAGGTTGGTCCGTTCGTGCGCGTGGATGTGTTGATCAATGGCGACCGCGTGGATGCGTTGTCCTTGATCGTGCACCGTGCACAGGCCGACCGCCGTGGCCGCGACCTGGTCGAACGCATGCGTGAACTCATTCCGCGCCAGATGTTCGACGTGGCGATCCAGGC
>DASSNC010000015.1:0-40877 GCA_035688305.1 Rhodanobacteraceae bacterium | reverse complement strand
CCACGCTTCACCCGCACGGAGGCTCGACGCCGCGGCCATCGAAACAACCAGCGGACACCAGCGCGTCGAACTGGATGCAGCAACGTTGCAACAATACGTCGGCCACTACCAGTTGGCGCCGGGCGTGGTGTTCGACATCACGCTCAAAGGTGACCAATTGCAGGCGCAGCTCACCGGCCAACCTGCATTCCAGGTATACGCCAGCGCCCGCGATGAGTTTTATTACACCGTGGTCGACGCACAACTCAGCTTCAAGCGCGGGACGGACGGCAAGGTCGATGCACTGGTCCTGCACCAGAACGGCGCGGCCCAGCGCGCCGCACGCCTGCCGTAAGCCGCGACCTATGTCGAGTCGCGGCTCTGCTCAGGGATTCGGCTCGCCTGAACTCGCGGACGCAGCGCCGGCACCGACGATGTCGGTGCCTTTTGGAGGCACGAAGGTAAAGGTGTTCGCGGGCAGCACGGGATTCCGCTGCCACCCGGAAAACTCGATCACGGTCTTGTCGCCGAGGGTGTCCTCGAACAACATCCGGCGCGGGCCGGTGGCGTCGAAGCCGATCTCGGCGTACTTGAACTGGGGGTCGGCGCTGCGGGAGACGAGGTGCAGCCATTCAAGGCCGTCGCGCATGCCGACATCGCTGGCGTCGAAATCGCTGTCGAGCTGCGAAAGATTGGTCAGCACCGTCAACGGGCTGTGCGCTTCGGTTGCGCCCTGATCGCGCACCGTCGCCTGTTCGAGGTCGGGCTCGTAAACCCAGACCTTGTGGCCATCGGCCACGATCAACTGCTTGAACGGCCCGGTCACTTGCCAGCGGAACAACCGCGGCGCTTCCAGCGCCAGCGTGCCGTGGCTGCGCCCGGTGATGTTGCCGTGGCTGTCGTAGATGGTCTGGCTGAAATCGCCTTGCAAGCTGTGCAAGCCGTTGGCGAATGCATCAAGGCGCACGCGCACGCCGGTGGCGGCGAAGGCGCTGCCGGCGAATAGCAACAGCACGATCAACACGACAAATTTCCGCATGAGCTTCCTCGAATCGGGTCCGTACCCGCGCATTGTGCAGTAGCTGGATGAATGGCAGCTTGAAGATTTCCAGTGACCCGGAAAGCCATCTCCCTCAATGCGCCGCAAAGACCTCGAAGTGTGCAACCCTGGAATGCCGGTCCGGTTTGACGATCAGGGGCTTGCTGTCACTGGTGACGTCGACCCCTTCGGCATTGCCAAGCGTCACGCGTAGCGGCCCCGCGGACCGATAGCTTTGCGACTCCCCGGGCTGCAGTATCCGCGAGTCGATCAGGTGACCCTGGGCATCCGTGATCTCGATCCACGATGCCGCCAAGGCCCGCAACGTGAGCGTGCGCTGCAAAGTGGCAACACCCTGCCCGTTCTCGTCGGCCGGAGATCCGGAAATGACCTGGGTGCCAGCAGAATCGCTGCCCTGCTGCGTGGTTTGCTGCTGGTTGCGCCGGAACAATGATTGGCGTGCGTCCAGCTTGGCACGCAGGATGTTCAGCGTGTAGTTGGTGGGCTCTGCCCTGGCCAGGAGATCGATCTCACGCGCCGCGTCGCGAAAGTTGCCCCGCGCAATGGTGCGCTCGACGTGGGCGGCGGCATACGGGAACGATTCGCGCAACGCGCCCCGGGCGATGGGATTGCCAGGCTCCCGTTGCAGTACCGCTTCGTAATATTCGATCGCGTTGTCGTGGGCCGGGGCCACCAGTCGTCCGTTCGTGTACGCATTCCGGGCGGCAGCCAACAACTGGGCGACGGTCGCGGGTTGCACTTTCGCACTGACAGCTTGCGTGTGTTGTGCCGCCGCCGTCGAATCACGTGCCGTCGCCATGGTGGTCAGCGCAACCAAAGCGATGAACGCCAAGCCCAGGCTTGTCGTGCGGACCAAACGTCGGGCCGCGAAGTGCGCGGCAACCGTAACCTCATTCATGCGTTGCCCCATCCGATGGAACAGCAGAGCGCCGCTTCACGAAACGCCCACACACCAATGTGCGTCGGCATTTCGAGAAGCTGGCCCCTGCCCCGCAGCGCTCCTGTTTGCGGGCAAGTCGATCGTAAGCACGTTTCGTTTTCCGGTCAATCGCGCATGCGTGGGCGCATGTGGGAAGTCGGAGTCACTGTGTCACGGCAGGCTCAGTTCGGCGGCGGCGGCGCGATGACTTCCCGATTGCCGTTGTGCTGCGGCGGCGTCACCACGCCTTGCTGCTCCATCATCTCGATCAGGCGGGCGGCGCGGTTGTAGCCAATCCGCAGGTGTCGTTGCACGCCGGAAATCGAGGCACGGCGCGACGAGGTGACGATGTGCACGGCCTTGTCGTACAACTCGTCCATGCCGCCATCTCCGTCCTCGGCATCCTCGGGCAACCCGGACTCGTTGATGACCTTGCCATCGCCCAGGGTCTGCACTTCTTCCAGGACGCCGTCGATGTAGCTCGGCTCGCCCTGCGTGCGCAGCCACTCGACCACCTTGTGCACGTCCTCGTCGCCGACGAAGGCGCCGTGCACGCGCTCGGGCGTGGCGGTTCCCGGCGGCAGGTACAACATGTCACCGTTGCCCAGCAGGGTTTCGGCGCCCGACTGGTCGAGAATCGTGCGCGAATCGATCTTGCTGGATACCTGAAACGCGATGCGGGTCGGAATGTTGGCCTTGATGAGTCCGGTGATCACGTCCACCGATGGCCGCTGCGTCGCGAGGATCAGATGCACGCCGGCCGCGCGCGCCTTCTGCGCCAGGCGCGCGATCAACTCTTCGACCTTCTTGCCGACGATCATCATCATGTCGGCGAACTCGTCGATGATGACGACGATGAACGGCAGCGGCTGCAGCGGTTGCGCCTTGTCCCCTTCGACCTCGGGATTGGGTTTGAACAGGGGATCCAGCAGCGGCTGGCCCGCTGAGTCCGCGTCGCGCACCTTCTTGTTGAAGCCCGCGAGGTTGCGCACGCCCACTGCGGCCATCAATTTGTAGCGGCGCTCCATCTCGGCGACGCACCAACGCAGCGCGTTGGCGGCCTCCTTCATGTCGGTGACGACCGGTGCCAGCAGGTGCGGGATGCGGTCGTACACCGACAGCTCCAGCATCTTCGGGTCGATCATGATCATGCGCACGTCGGCGGGCTTGGCCTTGAACAGCAGCGACAGGACCATCGCATTCAAGGCCACCGACTTGCCCGAACCCGTGGTACCGGCGACCAGCAGGTGCGGCATCTTCTGCAGGTCCACGACCACCGGGCGGCCGCCAATGTCCTTGCCCAGCGCCAGCGACAGCGGCGAACGGGCATCACCGTATTCGCGCGCGCTGAAGATCTCCGACAGGTACACGATTTCGCGGTGGGCGTTCGGGACTTCCAGCCCGATCACGTTCTTGCCGGGAATCACATCGACCACGCGCACGCTGACCAGCGACAGCCCGCGCGCGATGTCCTTGTCGAGCGAGGAAATCTGGCTGCCGCGCACGCCGGGAGCGGGTTCGAGTTCGAAGCGCGTGATCACCGGTCCGGGGTGCGCGCTGACCACGCGCGCGTCGATCCGGAAATCCTTCAGCTTCATCTCGACCTGGCGCGACAGCACTTCCAGTGTTTCCTCGGAATAGCCTTTGCCGGTTGGCGGCGGCGCCTCCTGCAACAGCGACAACGGCGGCACTTCGCCTTCAGCCGCGGCCCCGGTGAACAGCGGGATCTGCGTTTCGCGCTTGGCGCGCTCGCTTTTCACGATCGGTGTCGGCGGCGGCTCGATGCGTACGGGTTCGCGTTTGGCCTGGCGGATCTTGTCTTGCTTGCGCGCCGCTTCGCGCTGCACCCGTGCGGCGCGCGCGGCGAGGTCTTCGGGTGCCTGCTTCAGGCGTGCGCGCACCCAGGCGCCCAGATTCATGACCTGCTGCCCGATCCAGTCCATCACGCGGAACCATGACAGGCCGGTGACCCAGGTCACGGCAATCAGCGTCAGCGCAAACAGCAGCAACAGCGCGCCGATTGCGCCGAGCCCTGCATGCAGCACGCTGCCGACGCCGCAACCGAGCAAGCCCCCGGCGGTGGTCACGTGCAAACATGTCTGCGCGGAATCAGGGTTCCAGGTGCGCAGCCAGGCCAGGCCACAACCACCGACGAAAAACGCCACGAAACCGACCAGGCGCAAGGTCGGTTCCCACTGACTTTCGCCCGCCTGGCGGCGGTACCAGCCGCGCAGCACGCCAGCCGCGAGCACGCCCAGCAGCAGCGGAAATGCGTACGCAATCACGCCGAAAAGATTGAACAGCACGTCGGCGAGGTAGGCCCCGATCACGCCGCCGAAGTTGTGGATTCCGAGGTCGAGCTGGCCAGACCGGGACCAGCCCGGATCCTGCACGCTGTAGGTAACCAGGCACACGAACAGGTACGCCGCCAGCGGAAACAGTAGCAAGGCGGCCGCCTCGCGCAACAGCCGTCGCGTGCGCTCGCTCATTCCGTCTGACTGGGTCTCGTTCAGTGCCTTGGCACGCGCCACGCGGGTTTCCTCGAAACAAAGCCACAAACCATCGCGTCAAACTATAACGCGGTTTGGGTAGGGTTCCGGCCCTTGCCAAACGCCCGGCATCGTGCCAGCCAAACCCGGCCGATCATCGCTCGCGCCAATAGTGCGCCTGTCGCAGCCGCTCTTCGGACAGGACCCGGGGCGGCGCCCGAGCGGGAAATCCAATGCGCACGGCACCGGTCGCGGGGGTATTGAGCAAGGGGATGCCCAGCGCTGCGTAACTGGCAACGATGAGCGCCGACGGATGGTGGTAACCATTGAGGTAACCGGTCGAGGCCACCGCGAGGCGCGGATGCAGCGCGACCAGATAGTCCCGACTCGATGATGTCTTGCTGCCATGGTGTGGCGCAATCAACACCAGCGGCGGGCCCGGCGGCACATGCCGTGAGATGTCCGGTTCGACCGCGCTGCTGGTATCGGCCGGCAACAGCAGTCGGCCAGCGTGCCCGGTAACCAGCAGCACGCAACCGGCATCGTTGCCGCGTACCGTGACCGGCACCGGTGGGCGCAGCATCACGAAATCGACACCATCCCAGCGCCAATGTTGCCCGGCATGGCATTGCGCCATGGGCACGGGACCGCGTTCGGGCTCACCGCCCATCACGGGCGTGCCGACGTAGGCGGCCAATACCGACACGGCGCCACCGGCATGATCAATGTCGCCATGGCTGATGACCAATTGATCCAGATGCGTCACGCCGAGTGCATGCAGGGTCGGCACCACGGCCGCGGCACCGAGGTCGAAACCGGAGGGATAGCGCGCGCCGGTGTCGTACAGCAACGCGTGATCGTGGGTGCGTACCAGCACCGACAGCCCCTGCCCGACGTCGATCACCGTCACCCGAAATGCACCGTCGGCGGGCAGCGACGCGCGCGGCCAGCACAGGGGCAGCAACAGCAACGCACCCAGTGCCCGCGCAGGCACACCGCGTGGTGCCAGCAGCCAGATCGCACCGACGCAGGCAAGCACGAATGCCAGCAATGACGGTGGCGGCAGGTATTGCATCGCTGGCGGCCATGCCGCCGCGTGCGCGAGCAGCCACCACAGACCATCGACAAGGTGTGCGCACAGATGCAGCAGCACGCGCCCTGCCGCCGGCCAGACGAACAGCAGTGCGCAGGCCGCGAGGTCGATCGGCACGATCAGGAAACTGACCACCGGCACGGCCACCAGGTTGGCGAGTGGTCCAACCAGCGATGCCTGGCCAAAGAACCACACGGTCAGCGGCAGCAGCGCCAACGTCATCAGCAATGGTGCGAAGCCGATTTCCTTCAGGTGCCCACGCCAGCCCGGTTCGCGTGTCAGCGTCCAGGCGAGCAATGCAACGCCGGCGAACGACAGCCAGAATCCGGCCGAGAGTACCGACAGTGGATCGACGATCAAGATCGCCACCAATGCCAAGCCGAAACCTTCGGCGAAGCCGCCGCCCCGCCGCAGCAAACGCCAACCGGCGATGACCGCGATCATCAGCAGCGTGCGCGTGGTGGGCAACCCAAAGCCTGCCAGCGCGCCGTACGCGAGTGCCGCGGGAAATGCCACGGCGGCTTCGGCCAACGGGCGTGCCACGCGCAGCGACAGTGTCGGAAACAGCCACCATGCCAGGCGCACCAGCAAGGCACCGAATACCGCAGCGAGTCCGACGTGGAAACCGGAAATGGCGATCAGATGACTGATCCCCGTGGCGCGTACGACTTGCCAGTCGTGCTCGTCCAGCGCGCGTTCGTCGCCGACACTCAGGGCGCGTAACAAGCGCGCCGCATGCGCATCGTCCGGCAAGGCCGCAGCAATCGCCTGCGCCACATGTGCGCGCACGCCATCGACGCAAATGCCGGAGTGCAACAGTGCGTTCGCGGGATCCTCGCGCACGTACCCTGCCGCAACGATGCCCTGCTGCAGCGCCGAGCGTTCGAAGTCGAATCCACCCGGGTTGAGCAAGCTGCGTGGGCGCTTCATGCGTACCCGCAGGCGCCAGCGTTCGCAAGGATTGATGACGGGCTGCGCGTGCTTGCGCGCGGCATACCACGACAAACGAATGTGCCCGCGCAATGGCAGCGCGTGGCCATCGAAACTCGCACTCGCGACATCGAAATCGAAGCGGGTCGATTCGTCCTGTACCTGCGGCAATCCGGTCACCACGCCGGTAACGAGGATGTCCTGCTTCTCAAGCCCATGCGGAAGCCGCGCCGACAGGGCCAGGTTGGCGCGCCAGGCGGTCCAGCCGAATGCCGCCACGGCAAGCGCCAGCCACACGACGCTGCGTGGGACGCGCCAGCGCAGGCTGACAACTGCAGTGAGCACGCCGCCACCGATCAGCGCAAGGTCGAGCCAGTGCGGCGGCAAGGCGCGCACGCCCTGCACCAGTACGCAGCCTGCCAGGATCGCGAGCGCGATGGCCGGGGTGCCGATCCGGTGTGTCTTCGCGTCGCGATCCTTGCGAACCCGCATGCCGGCCTCAGCTTCCGGGCGGTAGCGGCTGCAAGGCGCCGCCCGTCAGTTCCAGCGCCCGGTCCAGCCGGCGCGCGAGCTGGCGGTCGTGGGTGACCAACACGATGCTGGTGCCGATTTCGCGATTGAGTTCCAGCATCAATTCGTACAGCGCGGCGGCGTTCTGCTCGTCGAGGTTGCCGGTGGGCTCGTCAGCCAGCACACACGCGGGCTTGGTCACGAGTGCCCGCGCCATCGCGCAGCGCTGGCGCTCGCCACCCGACAATTCGCTCGGCTTGTGTTCGAGGCGGTGCCCGAGACCCACGCGTTCCAGCAAGGCCTGCGACTGCGCGCTGGCCTCGGCGATCGGCGTGCCGCGGATCAACAGCGGCATTGCGACGTTTTCCAGTGCCGTGAATTCCGGCAACAGGTGGTGGAACTGGTAGACAAAGCCCAGCGAACGATTGCGGACTCGCCCGCGTTCGGCGTCGGGAAGTTTGGACAGCTCCTGCCCCTCGAGCTCAACAAAGCCCTCGGTCGGCGTGTCCAGTCCGCCCACGATGTGCAGCAAGGTGCTCTTGCCGGAACCCGAGGAACCGACAATTGCCAGCGTTTCGCCGCGGGCGAGTTCGAAACTCGCATCGTGCAGCACCGGCGTGCGCAGCTTGCCTTCCTTGTAGGTCTTGGCGATGTGACTGGCGCGCAGCACGCTGGTTCCAGCCGGTGATTTTTGCGTCATCGGGTTATTCATAGCGAAGCGCCTGCGCCGGTTCCGTCCGCGATGCACGCCAGGCGGGATAGATCGTCGCCAGCAACGAAAACACGAAGGCCATGCCGGTGATCCAACCCACGTCGCTCCAGCGTAATTGGCTCGGCACGTTGTTGATGTAATACACCGACTCGGAAAGGAACTGGTGGCCGGTGACGTGCTGGATCCAATCGGCAATCGCCGGCAGGTTGATGGCCAGCGCGACGCCGCCAGCCACGCCGATCACGATGCCCATCAAGCCGATCAGCATGCCCTGGATCATGAACACGCCCATGATGCTGCGCGGACTTTGCCCCAGCGTGCGCAGGATCGCGATGTCCGATTGCTTGTCTGTGACCAGCATCACCAGCGACGACACCAGGTTGAATGCAGCCACGAACACGATCAGGGAAAGGATGATGAACATCACCACTTTCTCCATCGCGATGGCCTTGAAGAAGTTGACGTGCGTTTGCATCCAGCCCTGTACGCGGTAGGCCTGGCCCAGGCGATTGGCGAGTGTCCCGGCCACTTGATCGGCCATGAACAGGTTGTCGAGTTTCAAGCGGATGCCGCTGGGACCATCCATCCGGTAAAGCTTTTCCGCATCGTGCAGGTTGACGATGGCGAGCGAGGAATCGTATTCCTGCATGCCGGCTTCGAAGATGCCGACGACGGTGAATCGTCGCAAGCGCGGCACCGCACCAATCGGTGTCACGCTGATGGCCGGTGCGTACACCACCACGCTGTCGCCGACGTTGACGCCGAGCGTAAGCGCGAGGTCGCGCCCCAGCACGATGCCCCACGAGCCCGGTTGCAATGCCGACAGTTTGCCCGCCACCATCTTGGAACCAATGTCGGTAACTTTCGGCTCCTGATCGGGCAGGATTCCGCGCACCATGGCGCCGGCATTCGCGCCGTTGCCACGCAGCCACGAGCCCTGCTCCACATACGGTGCCGCGCCCTTCACGTGCGGATTCTGTTCTGCGATCGCGAGCGCGCTTTGCCAGTCCGGCATGCCATCGCCCACCGACGAGATCGTGGCTTGCGACACCATGCCGAGTATGCGCGAACGCAATTCGGTGTCGAACCCGTTCATCACGGAAATCGTCGTGATCAACGCGGTGATGCCGATGGCCAGGCCCGCCATCGATGCCACGCTGATGAACGAGATGAAGTGATTGCGACGTTTGGCGCGAATGTAGCGAAGGCCGATGAACAGTTCAAGCGGACGGAACATGCAAGCGCAGCCTGGATTGGGATGGGTGGCGTGCTGGTCAGCGCGCCGGGGGTGTGAGCCGGTCCAGCGTGCTGGAAAACACGGGGGACGGCAAGCGGCTCAGACCATCAACTGCTGTCGGCGTTCCCTGACACCGCGCCGGCGGCGTGCGTTCCCAGCCGCATCCGCAGCCGGCGGCGAACGTCGGCGTCGAGGTTGTCGGGCAGCAGCCACAGCGCGGCGCGCTCGCGCTGCGGCCAACGCAATGACAACACGATCAGCGGCCCCAGCACCCGGCCACCCCGCAGCTCGGCGCGGACCTCGTGGCGGTTGTCCAGCGGCGTGTCGTTGAGCGCGAGCTCGACCGTACCATCGCCGCGCCAGGCGACCGAACCGACGCGCGGGCGCAACAGCCGGCCCAGCGCGACGCCAGCAAGGGCCGCGATGAGGACGATCAGGGTGATGCGCAACGACATCGGTACGCCGCTGATCGACACCGCGAGGATCGCGAGCAGACCGACTGCGACCAACGCCACCGAGAGCGTGGGCGATGCGCGATAGTGGAAGGTGGTGTCGGGTGCCTGCGTCACGGGGCCAAGCCTGCGTGTCCCCGGATCTCGGACAGGATCGCCTGCCAATCGGCGCGCGGCGCTGCGGCGTGGCCCATCAACCAGTTCCACACGTCGGGATCCTGCTGGTCGAGCAAGGCGTCGAACGCGCGCAAGGCGCTCGGGTTGGAATCGGCGGAATGCCGATCCAGCCAGTCACCGAGCAGGGCATCGAGCTCGCGGGTGCCGCGCCGGCAACGCCAGCGCAGGCGCTTGACCAGCGCACGCGTGCTCGCGGCCGGGTCAGTTGCCATCAAACGGTGCGATTTACCAGCAGCTGCTTGATCTCGGAGATCGCCTTGGCCGGGTTCAGGCCCTTCGGGCAGGTGTTGGTGCAGTTCATGATGGTGTGGCAGCGGTACAGCTTGAACGGATCGTTCAAGTCATCCAGCCGTTCGCCGGTCGCCTCGTCGCGCGAATCAACGATCCAGCGATACGCCTGCAACAGGACCGCTGGGCCGAGGAAGCGGTCGGGATTCCACCAGTAGCTCGGGCACGCCGTACTGCAGCATGCGCACAGGATGCACTCGTAAAGGCCATCAAGTTTCTTGCGATCTTCCGGCGACTGCAGGCGCTCGCGCGTGCCCGGTGAGCTTTCGGTCTGCATCCACGGCTTGATCGAGGTGTATTGCGCGTAGAAGTGGGTGAGGTCCGGCACCAGGTCCTTCACCACCGGCATGTGCGGCAACGGATAGATGCTGACATCGCCGGACGGCAATTCATCCAGGCCCTTGGTGCAGGCCAGGGTATTCTCGCCATCGATGTTCATGGCGCACGAACCGCACACGCCCTCGCGACAGGATCGGCGCAAGGTCAAGGTGGGGTCGATCTCGTTCTTGATCTTCAGCAGGATGTCGAGGACCATCGCCGAACCGCTGGTGTCGACTTCATAGCTGTCCAAGCGCGGGTTGCCGCCGACGTCCGGATCCCAGCGGTACACCTTGAACGTGCGCGTCTTCTTGGCGCCGGGCTTGGCAGCGTAGTGCTTGCCCTTCTGGACCCTGGACATCTTCGGTAGTGTGAATTCAGCCATGGCTCAAATCCGGGAACTGGGAACGGGGAACGGAGAACGGAAGAGATCAGGCACGGGGCGGTGCCCCTGTTCCCTGTTCCCTGTTTCCGCTCTTGTTGTCATCAATACACGCGCTTGGCGGGCGGGACGGTCTTGACCTCGTCGGTCAGCGGTTGCATGTGCACCGGACGAAAGTCGAACGAACAGGCCCCCTTGTCGTCCACGCTGACCAGCGTGTGCTTCATCCAGTTGACGTCATCGCGCTCGGGAAAGTCGTCGCGCGCGTGCGCGCCACGCGTTTCCGGGCGTTGCGCGGCCGAGTGCATGGTGCCGACCGCCTGACCCAGCAGGTTGGCCAACTCGAACGTCTCGACCAGGTCGGAATTCCAGATCAGCGAACGGTCGGTGACGCGGATGTCCTCGAACTGGGCATGCACGTCGTCGATGCGCCTGCAGCCGTCGGCCAGCGATTCTTCCGTGCGGAACACCGCAGCATCGGCCTGCATGGTCTTTTGCATCTTCAGGCGCAGTTCCGCCGTGGGCGTACCGCCCTTGGCGTGGCGCAGCTTGTCCAGTCGCGACAGCGCCGGATCGAGCACGTCGGCCGGCAAGTCGTGGTGCGGCGTGTCCGGTTTGACGACCTCGGCACAGCGATTGGCCACCGCGCGCCCGAACACCACCAGGTCCAGCAGCGAATTGGTACCGAGGCGATTGCCGCCGTGCACCGACACGCACGCGGCCTCGCCGATCGCGAACAGGCCCGGCACCACGGCATCGGGGTCATCGCCCACCTTCTGCACCACTTCGCCGTGGTGGTTGGTGGGGATGCCGCCCATGTTGTAGTGCGCCGTCGGCAGTACCGGGATCGGTTCTTTCGTGACATCGACACCGGCAAAAATGCGCGAGGTCTCCGAAATACCCGGCAGGCGCTCGCGCAGTACCTCGGCGCCGAGGTGCGCAAGGTTGAGGTACAGGTGATCGGCGTGTTCACCGACGCCGCGGCCTTCCCGGATCTCCACGGTCATGGCGCGACTCACTACGTCACGTGAAGCGAGGTCCTTGGCATTCGGCGCATAGCGCTCCATGAAGCGCTCGCCCTTGGCGTTGGTGAGGTAACCGCCTTCGCCACGCACGCCTTCGGTAATCAGGCAGCCTGCGCCGTAGATGCCGGTCGGGTGGAATTGCACGAATTCCAGATCCTGCAAGGCCAGCCCGGCGCGCAGCGCCATGCCGCCGCCATCGCCGGTGCAGGTATGCGCCGAGGTGCACGAGAAGTACGCGCGACCATAGCCGCCGGTCGCCAGCACCACGGCATGGCCGCGGAAGAAATGCAGCGTGCCCGCGTTGAGGTCGATCGCCAGCACGCCAACGATGCGCCCACTGGCTGGATCCTTCACCAGGTCGGTGGCGAAATACTCGACGAAGAACTTGGCATCATGCTTCAACGCCTGGGTGTACATGGTGTGCAGCATCGCGTGCCCGGTGCGGTCGGCCGCGGCGCAACTGCGCTGCGCCATGCCCTCGCCATGCCGGATGGTGTGGCCACCGAACGGACGCTGGTAGATCTTGCCTTCCGGCGTGCGCGAAAACGGCATCCCGAAATGTTCCAGCTCGATCACGGCCGGAATCGCCTCGCGGCACATGTACTCGATCGCGTCCTGGTCGCCCAGCCAGTCGCCACCCTTGACGGTGTCGTAGAAGTGGTAGCGCCAGTCATCCTCGCCCATGTTGCCGAGTGCGGCGGCGATACCGCCCTGCGCGGCGACGGTGTGCGAGCGGGTCGGGAAAACCTTGCTTACGCAGGCGGCGGACAATCCTTTAGCCGCCAGCCCCATGGTGGCGCGCAAGCCGGCGCCGCCAGCACCCACCACCACCACGTCATATTCGTGTGTCTCGACCTTGTAGCTTTCAGCGGCCATGCCAGCCCCTTTCAAATAAGTTCGATATCAGCCGGCGACCGGCACGCGCAGCCACAGCGCCAGCACTGCGAGTACGCAGGCAAGTGCACCTAGGCAGGCTCCGAAGCGCAGTGCGATCTGCAACGTCAATTCCAGCCAACGCGTGTGCACGTAATCCTCGATGACCACTTGCAGGCCGAGCGCGCCGTGCCAGAACAGGCACACCGACAGCACGATCAGCAGGATCGCGTGCACCGGCTGCGCGATGGCGCCCACCACGTCCGGGTAACCCGCGCCCATCAGGCCACCGAGCAGGAACAGGAACCAGATCGACAGCGGAATAAGCGCGATCGCGGTCACGCGTTGCAGCCACCAGTGATGGACGCCGGTTTTCGACGAACCCATGCCGCGCGCCACCTTGAGTGGCGTGCGCAAACCTTCCTGACCCGGATACGCGCTCATGCCGTCACCCCGCCCACGTGCATCATCAACAACACCCACACCAACACTGTCAGCGCCACGCTGAGCACGATCACGACCCAACCCATGGACCAATAGACGGGCTTGAATTCACGGTCGCGCCGCGGCGGTCCGAAATTCCTGCCGGCGTCGCGAAGCAGATGCTGGATGCCATTGACGAGATGGAACAGCAACGACCACGTCCACAGGAACAACAACACCAGACCCGGCCAGCTCTTGCAGAAGCCGGCGAACACGGCCCATGCGCTGGCGCCATCAGCGGCGGCAATCAGTCCCCATGCCAGCAACAGCGCACCGGCACACAGGAACATGCCGGTGAGGCGGTGCAAGGTTGATTGCAACATGTTGATGCGCCAGCGGTAGATCCCGAGGAAGGGTGACGTTGGACGCAAAGTTGGCATGTCGGAATTCCCGGTAACGACTGGCAAAACGGCTTTCCCACGTCGACGTCAGCGACGACGATCACTTTCCATTGTCGCATGAACCCCGCGTTCTGAGAAACGCATCGTCGGCGCTCGCTTGGCAAAACATCAAAAATCGATGCAACGCCCGTTCTTTTCCCAGTCGCCGTAACGCGTCGGGTCGAGACCGTCGCCCTCGGGCGTGGGGCGCTCGCGCTTCGCCGAGGGCATGGGCCTCGCGGCGTTGGGACCAGCGGGTTGCGGATCCGGTTTGGGGTTGTCAACTTCAGCCGTCATGCGATTCATTCACGTGTGGGCGCATTCACCGCGCATTGTTGCACCATTCAATCGTTCGCACACAGAATCGCCGTTGCCGATCCGCACCTTGAACTGGTTCAACGCATGCAAATTGCTTCGCTTCCGGCCATCGGCCACGTCGATTGCATCGCCATCGAAGGTGCCGACGCGCGGCGCTTCGCACAAAGCCAGTTCTCGGGCGACGTGGATGCGCTGGCACCGGGATATTGGCAATGGAACGCATGGTTGAACGCGCAAGGACGCGTACAGGCCCTGATGCATCTGACGGATCCGGGCGACGGTACCCTGCTCGCCGTATTGCGCGGCGGCAACGCCGATGTCATCCGCAACGGCTTGAGCCGCTTCCTGTTGCGCCGCAAGGCTACGATGCGCGTGAAGTCATTCACCGCCCGAGTCGGTGGGCCGCAGCCAGAAGCGGAGCTTCTACTCGACGCCGGCACCCTGGCCTTGGGGTACGGGCTTCGCAGCATGTGGCTCGACCCGGTCATGGTTCCCGACACCGCCTTTGACAAGGCGGCTCACGCCGCCTGGCGACTTGCAGACATCCAGGCCGGCTGGCCAAGCCTGCCCCGCGATGATGAACCGCGATTCATCCCGCAGGCCCTGGGGCTGGAACGTTTGGGCGCTGCCGCTTTCAAAAAAGGCTGCTACCCAGGTCAGGAAATCGTGGCGCGGCTGCACTATCGCGGTGGCCACAAATACCGGCTTTGCCACCTGCAAGGCGCGGTTCCGCTCGACCGCGGGGAGGCCCGAGCAGCCGACGGCAGCATTTCCGCGCGGGTACTGGACGCCGTCGTCGAAAACGGGACTTGCCATGCCCTGGCGGTCATTGGCATCCAACACACTAGTGAAATCAATATCTTGGGAAACATTTACAGAATTTCGAACGCATTTCAGCCCTAACCCAACCTAAACGCCCGGACCCACAATACGCATTGTTCACATTTGGGCACTTGCGCGGGCAAATTTCGGCCTTTACTCTGCGCGCAGTTTTCGCAACCTGGCCCCTGACGGCCGGGTCTTCGCGCAGTCCGGAAGATCCGCACTGCGTGCAATATCGGTCACACCGATTGCTCAAAACCGTTGGCGCAAAGTAGTACCCGCCCGCCCGGCCATTGTCGGCGTTGAGTGCCGGATACACCCGCCAACACCTTTCAACCTTGCGGCGAAGGCCTGTGCGCCCGCCGTGTTCCAAAGCCAGGTGTCGGCCCGGTCCGGCATGTGGTGCCACCCACAGGAGAACGACCCGATGACCTTGGGCCTGTTACTCGGCATGATTGCGCTGCTGCCGCGGCCAGTCGCCGATCAAACCTGCCTGGCTGCCACCGTTTACATGGAGGCTCGCAGCCAACCCACCCGCGGCCAGCTGGCCGTGGCCGAAGTCGCACTTGACCGCCTCGACATGGGCCGCTACGGCAGCAACATCTGTGACGTGGTCACCGCGCCGCACCAGTTTGCGCTGACCACCAATCCGAAGAGTTACAAGATCGACAATCCGGTCGCCTGGAACAAGGCCTGGCAAATCGCCGGCCAGGCCATCGCGATCTGGAATGAGCCGGTGGCCGACCGCAAGCTGGTGGTGCCGGGCGCCAATCACTTCATCAAGCTCGGATCCACGGCGGCCTGGGCCAAGAACCCGATCGCGACGATCGGCGACCACGAGTTTTACGCCGTCGATTGATCGTCACCAGTGACGGAAATCCCATGCACCGCAGGAAGGCGCTCCGAAGGAGCGCCTTCCTGCTACTTGCAAGCGGAATCCGTCAATAACGGTAAACGCGGTTGTCGCGGATCATCACGCGATCGCCGATGCGCACCTGCGGTGCATCGCGTTGGGTGACGGTGGCATAACGCCCATCGTTCAGTTGCACCACGATCTGCCAACCATAGTCGCCTTGGCCGGAGCGTTCGCCGATTGCGTGGCCCGCAAAGCCGCCGCCCACCGCACCCGCAACCGTGGCGGCGGTCTTGCCCTTGCCTCCGCCAATCTGGTGGCCAATCAGGCCACCGACCACGGCGCCGATCACGGTACCGACCGCAGCATTGCTGCCGCCGCCGAGCTGGACTTCGTGGATGTCACGAACCTGGCCGCAACCCTGGTAACACTGCCGGCCACCGACATACCCGCTTGGCTGGCTTCCGTAATAGCCGCCCGGCCGCGTGTTGTAGCCAGGTTCACAGCCCGCCAACAACACGGCCGCCATGGCGAGGCCCGCCATCGACACCATGCTGCGCGCAGCCGTACGACACTTGGTTGGAGATCCTTTTGACATGGTCCTACTCCTTCTCATCCGTGTGTTGTTGCAACACCATTACCGGTAATAACTGCCTGGTTCCTTGCCGCTCGCAACTACGACGCCGTTTTGCACCGGCAAGCCCGTACCGACGCCCGGGTCGTGATCCATGCGGATGTGACCGGTCTTGCCATTCAACGTGTAGGTGACGTCATAGCCCGCCGTGGTGGTCTTGGTGGTCTTCTGGGTCACGGTCTTGCAGACGTTCCGCGTTTCCGTCCTGGTGGCATTCTTTTCCTGATGGTTCTTCTGGATCTCGTGGCCCGCGAAAGCGCCCGCCGCAGCGCCCGCCACTGTTGCGACCTTCTTGCCCTTGCCGCCACCTACCTGATTCCCGGCCAAGGCACCGACGAGGCCGCCAACAACGGCGCCACCGATCTGGTGCTTGTCCTTGTAGGTTTCCGGAACCTGCACTTGCTCGTCCCGGCATTCCTGACGCGGTGAGCTGGTGGTGGTGGACTCCTTCAACGGCGTCACCGCCACAACCTGCGCGAACACGGGTTGCGCGTTGGCGCCGGCTTGCCCGGGGGCCTGGCTGCCGTCGGGCATCGTGCCGCCACCCTCCGGCGGCAACTGCGACGCCGCCGATGTCGTCAAGGCCAGATTGGCGGGCTGGTTGGTAGCCTGTCCCTGGTTGCCGCCACCGGAACACGCGGCCAGCGATGCGGCCATCACAACGCCCAGCGACACACAGATTGCGCGTGCCAGCACCGAATTCTTGTTCATGCTCGTCTCCCAGCGGTGAAGCCCAATTGGCAGTTTGATTCAATCAACCCGACAATGAACGTAGCGTCAATGCCGCGATCCCGCGCATGCAACCGTTCAGGCTACCGCAATGACCGACAGCCACTCTGCCCCCGCGTTGTTTGACAGTCACGTGCATCTTGACGCGGCGGAATTCGACGCCGACCGCGATGAAGTGCTGGCCAATGCGGTCGCAGTCGGAGTCCATGAGATGCTGATTCCGGCAGTCGCCCGCGCGGGCTGGCCGAAGTTGCACGCTTTGTGCGCGTCGCGGCCCGGGCTGTACCCCGCCTATGGGCTGCACCCTTGTTATCTTGACCAACATGCCGACGCCGACGTCGCTGCATTGGCGGACTGGTTGGGCACGCAGCCTGCCGCAGCGGTTGGCGAGTGCGGGCTGGATTTTTTCGAACCCGGATTGGATCGCGAACGGCAACTGCGTCTGCTGCGCGGGCAACTCGACATTGCGCATCAGTTCGACCTGCCGTTGGTGCTGCATGCGCGCCGCGCCTTCGAAGCCGTGATCCTGCAACTGCGCCGCTTCGGCAAGCCGCTGCGGGGCGTGGTGCACAGTTTTTCCGGAAGCATCGAGCAGGCGCGCGAATTGTGGCGGCTCGGCTTTCTCGTGGGCATCGGCGGACCGGTCACCTACGAACGCGCGCGGCGCTTGCGCAGGCTGGTCTCGGCACTGCCCGAGGAATGCCTGTTGCTGGAGACCGACGCACCCGACCAGCCCGGGTCGGCACACCGCGGTCAACGCAACGAACCTGCATACCTGGTCGAGGTGCTGGATTGCATCGCGACATTGCGCCACACCACCGCCACCGAATTGGCGCACGTGACCACGGCAAATGCCCGCCGCCTGTTCCTACGCGGCGCCTGAGCGCGACGGGTCGATCTTCAGCAGGATCTCGATGGCACGTCCGACGGCCGCAAACGCGAATGCCGCGGTCACGTGGGTAGCCGCGCCCAGTCCGCCTTCGCAGCCCAGCCGCATTGAGTCGCCACCTTCAGGGCGCTGGCCGCACACGCTGCCATCCGCCTGCGGATAGCGCACGTTCTGCAGCGAATACACTGCGGGCACGCCGAAGTAGCGGCCAGGATTGTGCGGAAAACTGAATTCCTGGCGCAGCTTGCGCCGCATCAAGCTGAGCAGTGCGTCGTGTTCGGTCCGGGACAGATCGCGCACACGGACCTGGGTTGGATCGGTCCGCCCGCCGGCGGACCCGCATACGATCAATGGCAGCTTGCGGCGCCGGCACCACGCGGTCATCTCGACCTTGACGCGAAACGCGTCGCAGGCATCGAGTACGAGGTCGAACCCGTGATCGAGCAGCTCGGCCAGCGTGGCCGGCGTCACGAAGCGCTCGACGGCTTCCACGCGGATATCGGGATGGACCTCGCGCAGGCGCTCGGCCATCACGCCGACTTTGCTGCGGCCCAGGGTGGAAGCCAACGTGTGCAGCTGGCGGTTGGTGTTGGAAACACACACCTCGTCGGCGTCGACCAGCGTGAGTGCGCCGACGCCGCTGCGCGCCAATGCTTCGGCCGCCCAGGACCCTACCCCACCGAGCCCGATCACCGCGACGTGCATGCGCGCGAGCCGCGCCACGCTGCCGGCACCATAGAGTCGTTCGATGCCGGCAAAACGGGGATCGATCATGCCGCCATGATAATGACGATCACCACCGCGCAGTCAGATCTTGACGCGGCCACGCAGGATGTCGACGAACATCACCCAGTCGCCCATGAAGCTGTAGACGGGATGACGGAAGGTGGCGGGTTTGTTTTTCTCGAACAGCAGATGCCCGATCCAGGCGCAGCCGTACCCGCTTACCGGCGCACCGATCAGCCACCACGGATTGCGGGTCGCAATGGCAACCACGAGCGATGTGATCACCAGGCACGAACCAAGCACGTGCATGCGCCGACAGCGGCGATCTTTGTGTTCGCCGAGATAGAACGGATAGAACTCGCGAAAACTGGCGTACATGCGTGCATATCATCGCACCGAACGCGCCCGCACCCAACAAAAAAGCCCCGCATCGCTGCGGGGCTTTTTCCTCATGGCTACGCTGGTTCAGGCCGCTTCGACTGCATCGGCCTGCAGGCCCTTGGGGCCCTGGACAACGTTGAAGGTGACCTTCTGGCCTTCCTGCAAGGACTTGAACCCGGTGCCGGTGATCGCGCGGAAATGCACGAACACATCTTCACCGTTTTCGCGGCTGATGAAACCAAAGCCCTTGGCATCGTTGAACCACTTTACCGTGCCGGTCTGACGCTCCGACATAACTGACTCCTTAACTACTCGATTGGTTGATATTCAGCGCACTTGCGTGCACAACTTGAAGCACTGACTAGCGAGAGTGAAGACAGCGATGCGATCGTCGAACGGTCGGCAACCAGCCCCAACAAGCCTTCCCCCGAGGCCCGGCTAACTCAGCGTGGACGATCGTACCGCAATTTCGCAGCTGTGCGCCAGTGCACAAAATTCGCATTCGCCGGCGGCGTCAAGCCGCCAGAATCATGAGCCACCGCCCCTTTGCCGGAGGGCTTCCTCGATACCCACGAGGGCCGCAAGTGCGCCACTGACCACCAGCGCGGCCAATCCATAGCCGATCAGGCCCACCACCATGCCGAGTGCCAACACGACCGGCCCGCCGCTGCCGTGCACCGCCGCCGCGATACCGTAGGCGACGCCCGCCGCGATCAACAACATCCCGATCCACGCGATCACGCGTGCAGTGGCCAGCGCCAATCCCAGATTGCGGCTTTGCAGGTTTCGGTACGGGAGCCAGCGGCGGATGTCCAAGAGTTTGTTCCTCAAGCAGAGGCCGCCCGCGAGCGGCCGTTGTGGGACGTCAGGTTGGGAATGAAGATACGGTCGGCCGCAGTTCGGCATCCGCTGCGCCCCACGCATCCCTCATTGCGCGATGTACATGCTCGGCGCGGCTACAGACCATCGTAGTGAGTGACGGCATTGAAAAACATCCGGTAGCTGCCGATGGTCTCGCCGCGCCAGACCGGGTTGTTCGCAAACAACACCACGTGGCCCTTGCCATAGCGGGCATCGACCACGGCGGCGTGACCGGCCATGGCGCTGCCGTTCTCCAGCAGGCCGCTGATCAGCAACTTGCCGGCATCGGCCCAGCGCACGATCACCTGTGGACGCTCGACCGCAGGAATCACGAACGGGTTGTTGCGGGCCTGCTCGGCGTTCAACGGCACCGCCTGCCATGGCTGGACGTCCGGCAAGGCCGGCGGCTGCACGAAGGGCCGGCCTTCCGGCACATCCGCGTCATCCGGGCCACCACGGCCCGTCGGGCGCGCGTAGTCCTGCGCGGTTGCAAGCCCGCGATCGCCGATGGTCTGGTCGGCGACGTTGAACGCCATGCCGGAGGAACTGTAGAGCGCAAACGTGTCGCGATAACCCGCGGACATGGCGCTGGACTTGTCAACCAGATTCGCGCGCAGCACGCTGCCGACCACGCGCAAGTCGCCGGACTTGGCCACCGATACACCCGGCGCGAGACCAATGTCGATTGCAAATCGGGCGGTGTCTTCGGATGTCACCAGCAAGCCGCCCTGCGCCACGAAGCGCTTCAGGTTGGCGACACCGGTTTCGCCCAGGCCCGGCCGTACGTCCGGGGTCGAATCGATACGGCCGAGATTCGGCGTCAGCGCGGTCTTCTCCCACGGCATCGGGTTGCCGTACATCGGCAGGCCGTCAATGATCATGCGGGTGCTTGAGTAACCCACCGGCCCGAACAGGATCACGTCGTATTTCGCGCGCAGGTCCGGCTCGCGCGCGACATCCTGGGTGCTGATGTAGCTGTACGGCACGTGCAGCTTGTCCAGTGCCATCCGCCACCAACCTTCCGTCTGGGTGGACAGCCAGGTGTGCATCAGCGCAATGCGCGGCATGCGGTCTGTGTTGGTGACGCCAAGTGATGCGAGGGTGAAGGCGGGCTGCGTGAAATCGCCCTGCACTTCGCGCATCGGCACCTTCAGCACCGCGGTGTCGACCACGCGCGCGACATCCACACCAAACAGGTCGCCGAACGACCAGCCGGTATCGTCGTAGGGATGTTTTTGCGGATCATCGGGCGCCCAGTACTGGCGATCCAGCAAGGTGTCGGCGATGCGCGAATACGGCTGGTCCATGCGGATGATCCAGCTGCCCGCCGGAAAGGTGCGTTGGGTGGTCGCGACCTTCGGCGGCTCGGTCGTCTGCGCGGATTTGCTGGTGGCCTTTCCACCCGCTCCGGACTCGGTGTCGTCGGCGACGGCAACCGTGAACGGCGCATTGGCACGACTGATCTCCACGTGCTGCAAGTGCAGCGCGTGCAACAGGTGCATCTGCGCGCCCTTGTCCTTTTCGTTGGCGGTGAGCACGTAGGCGGCGGGGCCGGCCAGCTGCGGCTTCTCGATCGAGCGCTTTGACTTGAGCCAGAAATTGTCAAGGAAGTGCTGGCCGTGCTGCGCAAAGTAGTAAAGCGAGGTGAGCAGGCCCGATTGCTCGTAGTTGTTGTTGTCGCGCTGCGACCACAGGACTTTCGGCAGCGGCGGATTCGGCTTGTACCAGGTGCGCGCGTACTCGTCGGGCGAAAGGATGCGTTCCTCGGTATCCGCGCCACCGTTGCCGAAGGTTTCGTACAAGCGGCTGATGCCGTTGTGCATCGCCGCGATGAACATCAAATAGCCCGGGCTCCAGGTGTCGAAATCGCCGTGGGTGAATACGCCGGGCAGGCCCAGCTTGGTCAACTGCTCGACATTGTTCCAGCCGATCTGTTGCCACTCGCTGGTGAGGATCGGATCGATCCAGGCGTTGTACGGGCCATCGCCCACCGTGTTGTCGTACAGGAACGGCACCGATTCGTGCAGGTCGTGCAGCACTTGCGCGTGCCAACCCACGTAGGTGTTCAAGACGTTTCTGGTCAGGTCCAGGGTCACCGCCATCGCGTCGCGGTTGTTGTCGTGCGCGACGTAGTGGCCCCAATACATGAGATGCGGGTAGTTCTCGTCCGGGTGCGCGCGATGCCACTTGTACAGATCGACCATGCGATCGCGGCCGTCAACTTCCACCACCGGCGTGATCAGGGTGATCGTGTGCGAACGGATGTACTTGATGTACGGAGCATCGTCCACCGCGAGTCGATACACCAGTTCCATCAGCGCGGTCGGAGCTCCGGTTTCAGTCGAATGGATGGTGCCGGTGATGTAGTAGACCGGAACCGTCTGCTTGATGAGCGCCGCGGCCTTGGCATCGTCCATGCCGAGTTTGCGCGGATCGGCCAATTGCGCGAGGCGCGCCTTGTTGGCGTCAAGATCCTGCATCAACGATTCGTCGGCGATCGCCACCGCGATCATCTCGCGGCCTTCCTCGGTCTTGCCGATCGAGTACACGCGCACCCGCGGCGTGGCCTTGGCCAGCAGCCGGAAATATTGGTACACGGTTTCTGCGTAGGGCAAGGTATTGGGCGCACCGGCCACGTCGCCCAGCACCGCTTCCGGCGTCGGTACCGTCGATGAGGCCGGCAGGTAATCCGTCAGCGGTGTATTGAAATCGGGCTGGGTGGTGTATTTCGCGATCTTCGCGGCGTACGCCTGATCGACCGGCTGGTTCGGGTCACGCGCGTACGGATTGGCCGTGCCGGCCAGCGCGGTTGCGCACACCAGCGCTGCGATTGCTGCGACTCCAAACCGGATGTGGCGCATGGCGAATCCCCTTGCGGATCGGTGGCGATCCGCCCAGCCTACCCAATCGCGTGGGCTCGCGGGGTGTGCCGAAAGGCATGGGCACCTGAAGTTCCTGTTCCACGTGGCCAAGCGCGGCATAATCATTGGCTGAATCCATGCCGATGTCTCAACCATGAGTACGCAAGTCTCGATGCCGGAAAACGATTTTGCTTCCCAACCGTTGGCAACGGCCACCGCCCTGCCCGCGCGCTTCTATTCGGGTGCCGAGGCCGCCGCACGGGACCGGCGCGCCGTATTCGCGCGCGGCTGGCAACTGGTGTGCCGTGCCGCGCAGGTTGAGAACGCTGGCGATCATGTGGTTTGCGAGGTTGCCGGGGTGCCGCTGCTGGTCGTGCGCGGAACCGACGGCATGCTGCGCACGCTGCACAACGTCTGTCGCCACCGGGCCGGCCCGCTTGCATTGTGCGACGGCCAAGGGGCGAAGCGGCTGCGTTGCCACTACCACGGCTGGACCTACGCGCTGGATGGCCAACTGCTGAGTGCGCCGGAAATGGACGACGCGCAAGACTTCGACAAGTCCTGCATCCGCCTGCCGCAGGCGCGGGTAGCCGAGTGGCGCGGACTGGTGTTCGCGGCGCTTGGCGACGACGCACCAGCACTGGACGATGTGCTCGATGGCGTGGACGCGCGCATCGGTGCTCGCCGCATCGAGGATTATGTGTTCCATTCACGGACGCGCTACGACATCGCCTGCAACTGGAAAACCTACATCGACAATTATCTGGAGGGGTACCACGTTCCGCACATCCATCCGGAATTGAACCGCGTGATCGACTACCGCAGCTACGTGGTCGAGACCACCCGCTGGAACTCGTTCCAGCACAGTCCGCTCGACAGTGGCGACTCGCTTTACGGGAGCGGTGAAGCGCTGTACTGGTTCATCTGGCCGAACACCCTGTTGAACGTGCTGCCCGATCGACTGCAGACCAATCGTGTCTTGCCCGTGGGCGATGCCCGCTGTCGCGTCGAATTCGACTACTACTATCCCGCCGGCATGCCGGATCTGGACGTGCGCCACCAGCGCGATCAGACCTTCAGTGACCTGATCCAGCAGCAGGACGTGGACATGTGCGAACGCGTGCAGCGCGGGCTGGAATCAGGTTCCTACGTCGCCGGACGCCTCAACCCGAAGCGCGAGGATGGCGTGCACCATTTCCACGAATTGTTGCGCGAGGCCTACCGCGCGGCGCCCGAGGCGCCGCGCTGACCTTCCGGCTCACAGCACCGGCGAGTTGTCGTGCAACATCTCGCGACGAACGATCTTGATCGGCGCAAAGCCGTGTTGCATGAAGTCGTCGTGGAATTGTTCGAGGTTGAACTTCGCGCCCTCGCGTTTCTGCAGATCCGCGCGCAGTTTCAGGATCTCCAGCTTGCCGAGCGTGTAGTACAGATACGTGGGGTCGGAGGTGCCACGCTTGGTTTCGACCTCGCCAACCGCGCGTGACTGATAGCCTTCCTTGACGAAGAAGTCGACCGCTTGCGGCATCGTCATCTGCCCGGTGTGCAGCTTGATGCCGACGATGAAGCGCGCATTTCGCAACAGGGCATCCTGCAACTGGCCGAGCTTCAGCAGCAATTGCTGGCGGCGGTCGTGCGGGAATTCGTATTGCGCGAGGCCTTCATCCAGCATCATCTGTTCGCAGTAGTGCGCCCAGCCCTCCACGTTGGTGTTGGCGCCGAGCAGCTTGCGCACACGGTCGTGCACCTTGTGCATCCACAGGAACTGGATGTAGTGGCCCGGATAGGCTTCGTGCGTGGCGATGCTGGTGATCACCGGATAGCTGAACTGCGCCATGAACTCGTCGGTGCGCTGCTGCGACCACTTCGGGTCCGGCAGCGTCACGTTGAAGTACGCCGTGGTGGCCTTGTCCTCGTACGGGCCGGGCGTGTCCATCGAGGCGAACGTGATCGCGCGCATGAAGGGCGGCGTTTCTTCAACCGTCGGGCGCACCTTCGATGGAATCGTGATGATGTGATGGCTGTCGATGAAGCCGATCAAGGTGCCGAACGTGGCGCGGAAGGTGTCGAGGATCTTGTCGGGTGCGGGGTGATCGGCAGCAAGTTCCGCCAGCACCTCGCGCGGCGTCTTGGTCGGATCCAGTTCTTTCGCCACCTTCGCGAATTCGGCCTGGTTGGCGCGCATGTTGGCTTCGTCGATGGCGATCAACTGATCCAGCGGCAGGTCGACCATTTCGTCGTCCTTGAGCTTTTCACGGAAGACCTTCGCGCCGATGCGGAAATCGCCGTGCGAGTCCGGCAACAGCTTGTCCTTGAGCCACGTCTGGTAGTCGCCCAGCGCCTTGATCACCGCGGCGTTGGACGTCGCAAATTCCTGCTTCAGGCCGGCGTCGGTGACGTCACTGAAAGCCGCCGGCACGTCATTCTGGAAGAAGTGGACCAGACCCGGGAGCTGCTCCAGCGCGATTTCGGTATAGATCCTCGGCGGATCCTTCAGGTTCACGCGGGCAGCCTGCAGGGCCGCGGGCATTTGCCGCTCGCGCGAGATCAGGTCGCGCAGGCGCGTTTCGGGCGGCGCGAATTTCCGTTCCATCAAGGTAAACGCGCTGGAGGTGATCCCACTCGAATAGAAATCGGGATTTTTCTGCCAGGGCCGGATCGCCTGCAACGTCAGCAAGGTGCTGCGGATGTTGTTCAACACGAGGTCGCGATCGCCGCGGACATACAGGCTGAGCGTCGCTGGATCGACCGCCGCCACGCGCGACTCCCACGACTTCAGTGCCGCAACTTCAGCGTCGACCCCGGCACGCGAGTAATCCTCGAGCTTGCCGTCGTACTTGTGGATGCCGTAGCTGGTTGCCGCCGACGGGTTGGTCGGCAGCATGAACTGGTCGAAATAGTTGTCGGCGAGGCGGGCGAAGGCCTGGTCCGCCGCCATCGTCGCCGGCGGCACATCGGCCCAGGCCGGACCCGCGACCAGCAATGCAAGCGCCGATGCCACCAACAGCTGGCCGGCGATTCCCGCAAATTTGATGTTCCCCACCTTGCCCTCCCCTGCGCCTCGGCGCGTCGTGCAAAGCGTGACTTTATCGCGGCGGCGGCCGGCGTGTGTACCCGCCGACATGAAAAAGCCCGGTTCGTGGGAACCGGGCTTTGCTCTCGAACGTGGTAATCGACTCAATGTCCGCGGTGCTGGTAGTAACTACCGCTCGAACGGTGATCATTGCCACGGCGATTCCAGCCGCTGTTCCGGTTGCCGCGCTGGTCGCCGCGATAGCCGCTGTTCCCGCGATAGCTGTTGTAGCCATGCCGGTAGTAGCTGCGCGAACCGCCGTAGTAACCACCACGGTTTGAGTACACGATACCCACGTTGACACCGCCACGGTAACCGTAGGCCGGGTAGCTGCCGTATGCGCCACCGTATCCGTAGGCCGGATAGCCGGCGTTGTAGCCACCGTAGTAGCCGCCCGGCGCGTACGCTGCCGTGGGGTAGTAATACCCGCTGCCGTAGTAATCGCGGTGATGGTTGCTGGCACTGACCAGCACCCCGCCGATGACCGCACCGACCACCAGCGCACCAAGCAAGTTGGAGTCGTTGCTGCCGCGGTTCTGGTAGCGATCGTGCGCCATGGCCGCCGGTGCCGCCAACACACATGCGACGAGCAACGCGCAGCCGACCATCAGCTTGCCGCGAAGCGAAGTGGATTTCATCATTTGCATGGGCTTGCCTCCCTCGTGAATGCGGGGCCAGTATCCCAAGCAACCCATAAATCTAAACTGAAGAGTTCTGTTATTTTTGTGTGAACCGTTCAGGTTTGCCGCGCGACGCGGAGACAAGCCGCTGGAGGATGGTCCGGAAACAAACACCCCCGGCATGCCGGGGGTGCGAGATGCAGCTTGAGAGCGCAGGATCTCAGGCGCCCTTGCCTGCGGCCGCGGCATCACCGCCGCGATCCTTGCGCTTGCGCGATTCCAGCAAGGCTTTCAGGTTCGCAACCGCCTGCTCGTGGCTGATGGCCTTGGGCTTCGGCGCACGCGGCTTCGGCGGCTTGCGCGTCGGCGTGTGTGCCGCCGGCGCCGGTTGACGCGGCAGTTCGCCCGAGCCGCTGAGCATCCAATCATCGTTGAAGCGTGAACGCGGAATGTAGGACGGGGGGCGCCGCTTGGCTGCGGCTCTCGCCGCCGCGACCGCCTGCGCCGCGGTCTTGACCGAAGCCGGACGACTGGCCGGCTTGGAGGGCTTGGCGGGTTTGCGGGACGCTGCAGTTGCCGCCGGCTGTACCTGTGGTCGCTTGCGAACTGCGACCGGCGCGGGTTTGGCTGCCGCCTTGGCGGTCGGCTTGCTCGCGACCTTGCGCGCCACCGGTTTGGCCTTCGCCGCCGGACGTTTCACCGCCGGCTTGGCTTTCGCCACCGGCTTGGCTTTCACCGCCGGCCTGGATTTCGCGGCCGGTTTGACTGCGGGCTTGCTCGCGGCCTTGCGTGCCGTCTTGCGGACGGTTTTCGCGGCAGGCTTGCGATTCCGGGTTGTAACCATTGCAGCTATCCTCTTGTTGTCGCCTCGCACACTCGACCGAAGGTCGATGTGTGGATGCGGAATCCCTCGAGACGGGACCGTTCCCATCGATGCGGCGGCTGCCACAAACGGCGGCCGTCGATGCGCCGGATTTCCAGGTCGGCGGATTCGACCCCGGCACGGCAGCGTACGTTCACCGCCGCCAACTTGCTTTTCACCCTCGGCAAACGACACCCCGCCGCTAACCGTACAGAAGTGATGGGCGACCTCGTATTTGTTGTTGAACCTGACCGAACCGCGGCCGCTTCCATGGGTTTGCAGGTACAACGATGCGGCCGGTACAAACCCAACCAGGTAGCCCTTGCCGCGCCAGGCCTCCACGCACGTGCCACGCGTGTCCGGCACGCGCTATTATCGCATGTTTGGCGTTACACCGCACGCTATCCCATTGATCCAGCGCCTGAAGACAAGTCCATGCGCAGTTTCATCGACAACCGCGGTGGCCAGTGGCAGGCCGCCTTGATGGAAGCATCCTTTGGCAACGTCCTGTTGATCTTCAGCCAGATCGGCGGCGCAGGCGTGCTGCACAAGCCCCTCGACACGGCCAATGTCAGCGAAGCCGCGCAGCTGCTGGCGGACGCCGATGAGGACACCCTGCGCCGTTTCCTTGCCGAAGCCAAGCCGTGGAACTGAACCCGCGGCGGGTCACGCCAAACCGTTGGACTTGGCCGAAATGACCAGGCCAATCCCGGCGCTGAGCAAGACCATGATCAGCAATACCCGATAGGCCGTGCCCCAACCACGTTGGCGAATGCGGCGAACGCCGAACAGGAACCAGCCAAGCGCGCACACGAACAACACGCTGGCCGCGGCCACCACGCCGGTGCGGTTGGCGAGCGTGCCACCGATGACGCCGGCATTGCCAAGATTGAACAACAGCCATTGGCCCCAGATTGCGCGCGCGCTCGGTACCGATGCCGCCAACCACGCCTGCCCTGCGCCGAATATCCACTGCATCACGCCGACGACCAGCACCAGGTAGGCGACCATCCAGACCAGGTGTTCGGTCGGTTGATAGGCAATCGCCGCAGCGACCGCACCGCCGGCAACGATGGCCGCGGTACCCAGTGCCGCAAACGGCACCGCCGACGCGACGCGCGGGTTCAGCACCGCAAGCCCGCGCGGGCCGACTCGCGGATGCCATCGACCACGGCCATGTCGAGCCCGACATTGTTGTGTTCGAGCACCCGCTCGGCGCGATAGCTGGACCGCACCAGGGGGCCTGCCACGACTTCGAGGAAGCCCTTGGCCATCGCCACGTCGCGGTATTGCTGGAACTGTTCGGGCGTCACGAAACGTTCCACCGGGAGGTGATTCTGGGTGGGCCGCATGTACTGGCCCATCGTCACCACGTCGACACCGGCGGCGCGAATGTCATCGAGGGTGCGGTCGATCTCCGCATCCGTCTCGCCAAGGCCCAACATCATGCTGGTCTTGATGATGGTTTGCGGGGCGTGGGCCTTGGCAAATTCGAGGATGTCGAGGGTGCGCCGATAACCCGCGCGCGCATCGCGCACCGGGTGGGTCAATCTTTCGACTGTTTCGATGTTTTGCGCGTAAGTAGCCAATCCTGCGTCCAGAACCGCGGCAACATGTTCATGGCGTCCGGCGAAATCCGGGGTCAGCGCTTCCACCGCGGTGGCGGGGGTGCGATGGTGGATCGCGCGGATGCAGGCGGCGTAATGGCGAGCGCCGCCGTCGGGCAGGTCGTCGCGGTCGACGGACGTCAGCACCACGTATTTGAGGGCCATCAAGGCCACGGCATCGGCCACGTTGGCCGGTTCCAGCGGGTCCAGCCAACCCTGCGGATTGCCCGTCGACACCGAGCAGAACCTGCAGGCGCGGGTGCACACCGAACCCATCAGCATCAAGGTTGCGGTGCCGCGTCCCCAGCACTCGGCGATGTTGGGACACTTCGATTCGGCGCACACGGTGGACAACTTGTGGGTGCGCACGATGTCGCGGATTTCTTCGTACTTGGCGCCAGCCGGCAACTTCACGCGCAGCCACGGCGGCTTGCGGGCAGCGTCGGGGATACGGCTGAGCGCGCTCGGACGGATGCCGTCCTTGACCGCACGCGTGCCCTGCGGGCTGGTGAACTTGGCGCCCGGCAGTGGACGCGGCTTGTCGGCGGATTCGCTCATCGAACTTCCAGTGCTCGGGATCCATGCACGCCTGCATGGCGTGCCACAACGGCGCATTGTAACGGCGGCACGAAGAATTCGAATGACCGCGGTCGGCGCGTCACAGTCCGAAGTGCGGGTTCGCCAACTGCTGCACGAAGTGCGCGATCAGACGCGGCTCCATGATCGCGGTGAACAATATGCCGTAGGCGGCGCCCCAGGAATGCGCACTGTGGTTCACGTAACCACCACCGCGATGATCCATGTAGATGGAATACCCAAGGTACGCCACCGCGAACAGGATCGCCGGAACCGGCACGAAGAACACGAAGATCATCGACCACGGCGACTTGAGGATGAACGCAAACAGCACCGCCGAGACCGCGCCGGAAGCACCGAGGCTGCGGTAGTTCGGATTGTTGCGATTGGCGATGTAGCTCGGCAGGATGGAAACCACCAGACCGCCGAGGTAGAACCACACGAATCCCAGCGGCCCGAGGTGCTGCGCGAACAGGCTTTCCATCGCGCCCCCGAAAAAGAACAGCGTGATCATGTTGAACAGCAGGTGCTGGAAGTCGGCGTGCACCAGCCCGTAGCTCAACAACCGCCAATACTCGTGCTTGCGCTGGATGGCGGGCGGCCACAACAGCAGCCGCTGCATCAGCTTGCCGTCCTTGAAAGCCATCCACGACACGATGCAGGTCACGGCAATCAGTCCAAAGGTCAGCATTGAATTCATTGAAGGCAGGTTCCTGGTCGAAATGGCGGGCGCACGCCCACGCACAAGCTGCCATGTATAACCGTGTTGTGGCGTTGAATGCTAGACTCGACAGGCCCATCCGCGGTGACCAGGTCGCCGCGCCCTCGTCCACAATTACGCAGCGCAAGAGGAATCCCGCGATGATTTCCGTGTCAACGTCCCACTTCCGCATCGCCATCCTTGCGGTGCTGGCGCTAGCCGTCGCCGGCCTCAGCCCTGCCGTGCTTGCGGACGCCACAACCACCGTGACGTTTCAATCCAACAATCCCTGGGCGCAGGAAGTCGGAACTGTCGACCACTACAGCCCGTCGCACGACTACAGCGTGGCGGTGGCCGCGGGCAAGACGCTGCACATCAATTTGCTCACCCGCAACCCCAATTTGTTTTTCAAGATCATCGACGAGACCCACGACTCGACGCTGGTTGACACGATGCAGACCGGCGCGACCACGTGGTCGGCGAACGTCCCCACTGCAGCGACGTTCACGATCCACGTGTACGCCGAGCCCTCGACGCTGGAGCGCGGCGATACCGTCAAGTACGCGCTGCAGGTCGGCGCCTTCGGCGCCGCGGACATGCGGCCCGCCAGCACCGAAGTGACGTTCCAGCCCAACAACCCGTGGACCCAGGAAGTCGGCAGGATCGACTCGGGCGCCGCGGCGCACGACTACACCGTCGCCGTCGCGGCCGGCAATACCTTGCAGGTGAACCTCATCGCGAAGGACGCCAACCTGCATTTCAAGGTCATGGGTGCGGATCAGGCGGTGCTGGTCGATACCGCCGCCACAGCGCCAGCCACCACCACGGCGACCACGACAACCGGCGGCACCACATGGTCCACTCCAGTGACGGCGGCCGCGACTTACACGGTTCGCGTCTACGCGGATCCGGCGTCGCTGCCGGCCGGCGCCGCTTTCGGTTATGCGTTGCAGATCGGGCAGTATCCGACCAACCGCACGCAACCCGCTGCAGGCGCCAGCGCGGCCATGCCTGCGGGGGCCGCATCGGCGGCTGCACCCGCAGGCGCCAGCTCGGCTGCACACTGACCACGCCTGCCTGCCGCCTGCGCGACCGTGCCTTTCGGCACGCGCGCATGGGCGTGGCGATACCTAAGCTCCCCGGTTTTCGCACGCACTGGGGAACACCGACGATGTACAAACACCTGCTCACCGCGGCCTTCGCCGCGGCTGGCCTGATCGCCTGCGCCACGCTATCTGCCGCGCACGCCGACGCTGCTTCCAAACACGCAGGTGCAGCGCCGTCGCAGGAATTCAACCTGCCGGCATTCCCGGCCGACGCGCACGTGGCCCAGTCAACCGTCGTCGACGGCCACGCGCTGCGTTACACCGTCACGGTCGGCTGGCTGCCGGTGCGCGACGACAAGGGCAAGACGATTGCGCAGGTTGTGTACACCGCCTACACCGTGCCGGGGAAGAATCGCCCGGTAACGTTCGCGTTCAACGGCGGCCCCGGCGCTTCCTCGGTGTACCTGAACTTCGGCGCGATCGGTCCCAAGAAGCTCAACTTCGGCGTCGACGGCGATGCGCCGTCCGAACAGGCCACGCTGCACGACAACCCCAGCACCTGGCTCGGCTTCACCGATCTGGTGTTCATCGATCCGGTCGGCACCGGCTACAGCCGCGCGCTGGTCGATGACAAGCAGGCAACCAAGGATTTCTACTCCACCGACAGCGACATCCATTACCTGTCGCGCATCATCTACGACTGGCTGGTGAAGAACGGCCGCATGGAATCGCCGAAGTACGTCGTCGGCGAAAGCTACGGCGGTTTCCGCGGACCGCGCATCGCTTACTACCTGCAAACGCAATTGGGCGTCGGCATGAACGGCATGGTGCTGTTCTCGCCCTATCTCGATCCGATGGCGTGGAGCGACAAGTACGTCTCACCGATGGCATGGATGACCACCCTGCCCTCGATCGCCGCTGCGCATCTGGAGCGCGAAGGCAAGCTCAGTGCCGCCAACATGGCGCCGATCATCGCCTACACCCGCGGGGCTTACGCCGAAGCGCTGATGAAGGGCCGCAGCGATCCTGCCACCGAGGCCGCGATGATCAAGAAGGTGACCGAGCTCACCGGCCTCGACCCGGTGTTCGTGAAGAATTCCGGCGGCCGCCTCGACACCCAGGCCTACCTGCGCGAGGTGTACCGCTCCGAAGGCAAGCTCGGCAGCCGTTACGATTCCAACTACCTGGCCTGGGATCCATTCCCCTACTCCCCGCATCAGCGCTCGGGTGATCCGATCCTCAACGCGATCATCGCGCCCACCACCACCGCGATGGTGAACTTCGTGACGCAAACCGTCGGCTGGAAGTTCGAGGGCCGCTACAACGCGCTCAGCTACGACGTGAATCGCCTGTGGCACGAGGACGACGACGCCGAGGAAGGGTCGGTTACGCAATTGCGCATGGCGGTCGCCAACGATCCGCATTTCCGCGTATTGATCGCGCACGGCTGGGACGACCTGTCGTGCCCGTTCATGGTCTCGGTATTGGCCGTTGACCAGATGCCGGCAATGGGTGATCCGACCCGGGTGCAGGTGCAGGAATATCCCGGCGGCCACATGTTCTATGCGCGGCCAGCCAGCAACGCCATGCTGGTGAAGGACGTGCACGCGCTGTACGACAAGCGCTGACCGCGACCGCACGCTGGATCGCAACTGCGTTGCAGTTGCGGTCCAGCGCCGGTGCCATCACTCCACGGGCTTGCGAAAGCGGTAAATGAACTGGCTGGTGTGGCCGCGTATCGACTTGTCGAAGACCGGGATGGTCAACGGATCCTTCGGATTCAGCAAGGCGTCACTGGAACCGTCGAACACGAATCCTGCCGACTCCACTTCTTCCCGGACCACGGCCGGATCGATGCGATGCAGCGTGTTGGTGTCGCTGGTGCCCGAGCCCGGCGGCGCCATGTGATCAATGATCACGAACACCCCGCCCGGTTTCAGCGCCTCGAAGACCTGCTTGTCGAATGCATGCATGTCGACCGGGCCCATGAACGGGTCGTGGTAATCGTGGTAATTCTGCGCGGTGAAAACAACATCGACTTTCTGCGGCACGCTCAGCATCGCCGCGGGTTGTTCCAGCACGCTGACGTTGGCGTAGTGCGGCGTCTTCACCAGCTTCTGCCACTCGGCGAGGCTCTTGGCCGAGTACTTCTTGGTCTCGTTTGGCCACACGGTGTAGACGTGCCCCTTCGGGCCCACGATCTGGCTGAAGACCCTTGTCCAGTAGCCGCGCCCGGGATCCAGTTCCAGCACCGAGCCGCCGGGTTCGAGCCCGGTGAACGCCATCACCGCCGCCATCTGGCGACGCGCATCGTCCTTGCGGTCGGCGCCGCGCGCCGGGTCCGCGATGGCCTTGGTGATGTAAGCGGGAACGCTGGCAGCCTTGGCCGCGGGGGCAGACGCCTGCGCGGGCGTTTGCACCGCCATGCCAGCGGGCAGCAATAACGCGGCGATCACGACAGCAGTCGACATGCGCATGGCGCTCTCCTCGAATCCGGAAGCACCATTGTGCTACCAAAATCCGGCCAGTGCAGTGGTCGGCGGCCGGGCATTCAGCCGGAGCGCCTCGACATCAGTGGACCCGCACGCAATTGCGGCCGGCCAGCTTCGCGCTGTAGAGCGCCGAATCCGCGGCCCCGACCCACGCACGTGCATCCGGCACCCCCGGCGTTGCAGCGGCGATCCCGATACTCAAGGTGCAATGCAGCCCTGGCGCGCCGGGAATCCCCATAGCGGCCACCCGCGCACGTATCCTTTGGGCGACGACTTCCGCGCCGGCTGCGGTGGTGGTGGTGTCGACACCACGCAAGACCACGCCGAATTCGTCGCCGCCGTAGCGGCCGGCCACGTCGCCCGCACGAATGCTCTCGCGAATGATCCCGCCGACCAGCCGGATGACCTCGTCACCGACGACGTGGCCATATTGGTCGTTGACGTGCTTGAAGTTGTCGATATCCAGCAACAGCATCACGGCGGGCTCGCGCTGGCGGGCCGCCAACAGCATGTTCACCACTTCTTCCCAATAGCGACGATTGGACAAACCACTCAGGCTGTCGGTGCTGCTCATTTCCACCAGCGCGCGATTTTGCACCCGCACGCGCTGCGCCAGGCCGTGGGTCGCAAAGCCCACGGCAATCGGGAACACGACCATGAGCGGCAACGACGCCAGCAGTTCGACAGTTTCAGTGTGCGGCACGAATACAAAACCGTTCGCGAGAAAGGCGAGGCCGCATGCCGCGATCAGCACCGCCGTGCCGAGCAGCAGCAGCCTGGGACCCTCGGTTGCAACGAGGGTCATTGCGGTCATCGTGGCCAGCAATACCACGGGGATCATGTTGAATGCCATCAGCGCAATCCAGACGCCGACCATTGCCGCATCGACCAGAAAGCACCGGCGATTGACGATCACCCGATCTGCGCTGCGTCGCATCAACCAGAAGGTGATCGGCGGCCACACCAGCACATGCAGCACCAGCAAGCCCCACACCGGTGCCGGGACACCACGGGCATGGAAGACGCTGCCGACAGCGGTACCACCCAACACGAGGGCGAGCATCCGCATCCAGAAGGAACGGACAACAAGACTTCGGTTGTTGCTGCCCGGGAACAGCGCGGATGGTTGTGGTGTAGCAGTGGCCATCCTTCGAACTCGAAATCATTCCTGGAGTCAGGAGCATTTGGGATGCCACTACGCACATCGGTACGCCCACTCGCGCGAATTGCGTGATGAATGTCGCGTGCCGAAACAGTTGTTCACCGGCAACCGGTCGCCAACCATTCCGGAACGGACCTGTTCCACGACGCCTCTTCAGCACGCACGCAGGGATGGCGTACGGCATTGGCCCAACTGGGCCATGCCAACCTACCCTGGCTCAATGGTAGCGTCCGGCCGCGTCAGGACGCGACAACGAGGCGGTTGCGACCCGCCAGCTTCGCGCGATAGAGCGCGGCATCCGCAGCCTTGATCCAGTCGCCGACGTTGCGGTTGGCCAGGCTCGGTGCAAGACCGATGCTCAGGGTGCAACGCAATCCCGGGTTACGCTCGAACAGCGAGCCGGCGAGGTTGGAGCGGATCCGCTCTGCAACCGCGGCGGCGGTATTGGCGTCGATCGCGCACAGCACCACGGCAAACTCGTCGCCACCAAAACGGCCTGCGAGGTCGCCTTCGCGCAAGCCACTGCGGATGACCTCGCCAACCCGATGGATCACCGCGTCGCCGGCGGTATGCCCGTACTGGTCGTTGACTCGCTTGAAGTTGTCGATATCCATCATCAGCATGACCGCACCCTCGCAGCAGTGCCGCGCCACCGCCGTATTCAGCGCGACCTCCCAGTGGTTGCGGTTCATCAAGCCACTCAGGTTGTCGGTGCTGCTGATCTTGAGCAATTGCGAATTCTGGCTGCGCACGCGCAGCGCCAGATAATGCGTGATGCAACCAAGCGCCACCGGAAACCCGACCAGCAGCGGCAGCGATGCCAGCAGTTCGAACATGTCAGTGGCCGGCACGAACACGAAACCGTTGGCCGCCGCGGCCACGCCACACACAACGGCCTGCAGCGCCAGCATGCGCAGCAGCAGGTGCGTGCCCGCGATGGCAATGGCCGCGATCGCGAACATCGTCGCCAGCACTACGCTCGGCAACACGGCAAACTGCATCACGGCAATCCAGACGCCGCCCATCGCGACATCACCCATGAAGAAGCGCCGATCGACGGTCAAGGGCGGATCGCGGCGGTGCAGGAACAACCATGCCAGCTGCGGCCACACCAGGCTGTGCAGCGCCAGCAGCACCCACAATGACGCGGGGGCGCCGCGCCGGTACAGGACGGCGCCGACCATCAACGCGCCCAGGCCCAGCCCGAGCGAGCGCAACCAATACGAACGCGCCATTGCGCGCTCGGCGTCATGGGCGTCAAGCAGGTCGCCAGTTGGATTTACAGCGGTTGTCATCAAGCGCAATGGCCTTTCCCCTGGCCATCAGCCGGTCGTGATCTCCCCAGTGTGCGGCATCTGACCGGCGACGCGTGCACCGGACGAACGATTTCGTGACGCGCGCCGCGCGGCGACACACTTGTTTACTTGGCACAACTGTTCGTGGCGCGCCGCTCGCCCGCGTTCAGGCCTTCAACCGCCAACCCGTGCGGAAGATCCACCACACCGCGCCAAGGCACAGCACCAGGAACAACAACGTCGCGGCGATGCTGATGCCGACGTTGACATCAGCAATGCCGTAGAAGCTCCAGCGGAAGCCCGAGATCAGGTACACCACCGGGTTGAACAAGGTCACCTTCTGCCAGAACGGTGGCAGCATGTGGACGGAATAGAAGCTGCCGCCAAGGAAGGTCAGTGGCGTGATGATCATCAACGGCACGACTTGCAGCTTTTCGAAATTGTCGGCCCAGATCCCGATGATGAAACCGAACAGGCTGAAGGCAACGGTCGTCATCAACAGGAACAGGATCATCACCGCCGGGTGTGCGATCGAATAGTCGACGAACACGCGTGCGGTCAAGAGGATGATCAGGCCTACGACGATGGCCTTGGTCGCGGCGGCACCAACATAACCGGTGATGATTTCGAGATACGAAAGCGGCGCAGAATGCACCTCGTAGATGGTGCCGACGAACTTCGGGAAGTAGATACCGAACGATGCGTTCGATACGCTTTGCATCAGCAGCGACAGCATCACCAGTCCGGGAATCAGAAAGGCCGTGTAGCTGACGCCGTCGATGCTGGTGATGCGCGACCCGATGGCGCCGAACACCACGAAGTACAGCGTGGTCGAAATGACTGGCGAAAGGATGCTCTGCATCAGGGTGCGCCCGGTGCGCGCCATCTCGAAGCGGTAAATCGCGCGGATGCCGTACAGGTTCATGCGCCGTCCCTCACCAGCTGCACGAAAATCTGCTCAAGCGAGTCCTGGCGCGTGCTCAGGTCCCGGAAGCCGATGCCGGCGGCGGCAAGGTCTTTCAGCAAGGCGGTGATGCCGGTGCGCTCGGCCTGGGTGTCGTAGGTGTAGGTGATCTCGTCGCCCTTGCCGTTCAAGTCCAGCCTGTACGCCGACAACACAGCGGGCAGCGCGGCCAGCGGTTCCTGCAATTGCAGTCGCAGTTGCTTCTTGCCGAGCTTCTGCATCAGCGCGGTCTTGTCTTCGACCAGGATCAGCTCGCCCTTGTTGATCACACCCACCCGGTCGGCCATGTCCTCGGCTTCCTCGATGTAGTGCGTGGTCAGGATGATGGTGACGCCCGATTCGCGCAGTCGGCGCACCATCGCCCACATGTCGCGGCGCAGTTCCACATCGACACCGGCCGTCGGCTCATCGAGGAACAACACGTTCGGCTGGTGCGACAAGGCCTTGGCGATCATCACGCGCCGCTTCATGCCGCCTGAGAGCATCAGGATCTTCGCGTTGCGCTTGTCCCACAGCGACAGGTCCTTCAGCAGTTGTTCGAGGTAGGCATCGTCCGGCGCCTTGCCGAACAGACCGCGGCTGAAGCGCACGGTGCTCCAGACGGTTTCGAACGCGTCGGTCTTCAGTTCCTGCGGCACCAACCCGATGAGCGAGCGGGTCTTGCGCCAATCACTGATGATGTCGTAACCACCGACCGCAACCGTTCCACCGCTCGGATTGACGATGCCGCAGATAACGCTGATAAGCGTGGTCTTGCCGGCGCCGTTCGGGCCGAGCAGCGCGAAGATTTCACCGCGCCGCACACTCAGGTCAATCGCCTTCAGCGCCTCGAAACCGCCCGCATAGGTCTTGCCCAGACCGCTCACGACAATGACGGGATCGTCATGTTGGCCGGATTGCGCGAGTCGGGTATCTGGCATCGCAGTCGCCTGACGTAAACTGTTCGGTATTGTATTCAGGATGCGCGCTCCACCACTACAGGCCAGCGCCTCGACCACCGATTGCCCGCGACTCATTGCGCCGGACTGGGCGTGTACACCTTGCCATGTTTGACCACGAAGTCGATCTTGGTGGTGTTGTGGATGTCGCGCGATGGGTCGGCGTCCAGTACCACCAGATCGGCCAGCTTGCCGGGAGTCACCGTGCCGCGTTTGGCGGCCTGACCCAGGGCCGCGGCACCGACTGCGGTGGCGGCATGGATCGCCTGCAGCGGTGTGAAGCCTGCATGCGCGACCAGCAACGCCATCTCCTGATGCACCGATGGCGGCTGCTGCAGATCCGGCCCCTTGTCGCTGTACGGGAAGCCCGCGTCATCCGTGCCCGCGTCGATCAACACGCCGCGCTGGTGCGCGAGGCGCGTCACCGTGTAGCTCCACGGCATGATGCCTGCACCGACACTTTGCGGATGGTGTTCGGCTTCGTTCCTGAACACCAGCAGCGTCGCATCGAGGATCGTCTTGTGCGCCTTCATCGCATCGAAAAGGGCGAGAATCTGCGGCGCGTCCGGCCGTATGTGCGCGAAGTCACCCATCGCACGCATCCTGTAATCGTCGGGCACGCTCGGCGCGGCTTCCCACACCAGATACGGACTGTGCGAAAGCGTGTCGGCGCCCGCGTCGACCGCGTCGCTGGGCTTGGCCGGGAAGATCGTCGCATGCGTCCACACGCGCAGTCCCTGGCGATGGGCTTCCGCGGTAATCGCCTTCACGAGCGGCGCCGGCAGGTTCGCATACAGCTTGATGCCGGTGGCACCGGTGCCCTTCGCCTCGGCCACCGCCAGCGGAATGTCGGTCTTGGCCGTGATTGCCTGCATCCACGGCGCGAAACCCAGCGGCTCGCCTTTCGAGGCATCCTGCGCGCGGAAATCTTCCTTGAAGAACGACGGGCCGGCCATCAAGGCCACGTAAAAAATATCCGGCGATGCAAACGTGTCGGAGTTCGCCTGCTCGGCGAGGAACTGCAACAGGCGATCGTCGCCAGCCATGTCACGAATGCCGGTCACGCCACCCAGCAACAGCGCATGCAGAAAGGTCTGGTAGTGCGCGATGTCGGGCTCGGCATCGGTGATGTGGACGTGCGCGTCGATCAGGCCGGGAATCACGAACTTGCCGGCGAGATCGCGTACCTCGGCACCCTTCGGGGGCGGCTGGCTGCCGCTCGGATACACCGCCGTGATGCGCTTGCCTTCGATCGCGATGGTCATGTCGCGCTGCACCGGCGAACCCGAACCATCGATCAAGCCGACGTGGGTCAGCAACAACGGTGCGGGTTTGGCCGCGAACGCGGAAGCCGCGAGCAGACACAGCAGCAACGCCAGCACACGTTTCATTGAACCACCCCCGGCAAGACGACCCGCGCAGGATAGCCCCGATTCGGCAGGCTGTTGAAAAGCACCTTGTCGGCGCGACGCACTCAGCGCAGCTGGCTGTCCTTGCTGCCGCGCCGGTTGTAGCCGCTGAAGGCGCCTTCCTCGCGATCGCGCTCGCTTTGGCAGGCCACGCACAGGCGCACGCCGGGCACTGCCTTGCGCCGCGCCGCGGGGATCGGCGCGTCACATTCTTCGCAATGGCTCAGGCCGGGCCCCTTGCCCTGTTTGCTGCGCGCGCGCGCAACGGCATCGGCGACGGTCGCGTCGATCTGATCCTGCACTGCATCGTCGTTGACGAATCCCTTGGCCATGGCCACAACCTGAGGCCATCGGCGCAGCATTGCAAGCCCCACCGTGGCGATACGTCCTGCTGTCAGGCGTCCACCCGGCAAACCGTGGTTACCACCCGATTGCGTCCCTGCGCCTTGGCGGCGTACATCGCTTCATCGGCTGCCGCCACCAACACGTCAGCCGACGGCAACACGACACCCGCTGGCGCCACGCCCACGCCGACGCTCACGGTGACGTACGAGCCGGTCAACGAATCCGGGTGCGGCATGGCCAGCTTCTCGACCCGCTTGCGCAGGTCTTCGGCCACGCGCACCGCGTTGCCCTGATTGCAGCCTGGCAGGATGATCACGATTTCCTCTCCGCCGTAGCGCGCGACCAGGTCACTTTCACCGCGCACGCTTTCGCTGCACAACCGCGCGAGCTCGCGCAGGCACTCATCACCTTGCAGATGCCCGAGCGCGTCGTTCAAGGCCTTGAAGCAGTCGACGTCAACCATCAACAGGGCCAGCGGCTTGCGATCGCGCGTGCAGTTTTGCCATGCGGCTGCAAGCCGTTCGTCGAAGCAGCGGCGGTTGGCGATGCCGGTCAAGCCATCGCGGAACGACAACTCGCGCAACTTGCGGTTGGCGTCCTCGAGTTCACGCACCAGCCGCGTCATGTGGATCGCTCCCGCGATCTGCTCGGCAATTGCGTCGAACACCGCGCACACCTCGGGCGTGAAGAAATCGCTGCGCGTGCTTTCCAGATTCAGCACGCCATGCAGGCGTTCGCGGTGCCGGATTGGCACCAGGTATTCCGAGCTCACCGCGCTGTTGCCGGGCACATAGTCGGGATCCGCGTTGACGTCCGCGATCAGCTGGCTTTGCCCGGTGTGCACGCAACGCCCCGCGGCGCCCAGGTGGACCGGCCAGGGCAGGCTCGCCGGCAACTCGAGGTCGAGTTGGCCCGACCACACTTCTTCGACGAAATGGGTACGCGACTCGTTCAACAGGATGATGCTGGCGATGGTCACCGGCAGGCGCTTGGCAACGCAATCGACGATGGATTTCAGCACCGTTTCCAGTGTGTCGCCCTGCATCGCGGCATGCGAAACATCTGCCAGGATTTCGGTCAGCATCGCCCGCCGCCCGTGGGAATCGCGTTCGTCCCAAAGCGGGTGCTGATTGCGGATATCGACGGTTCTGGCTTCGGATGCTGCCATCGGTAAGATCTCGCAGCTGGCAGTGTAACGGCTTTGCATCCGGATCACGCGCTGTCGAATGGGTGCCTTGCCGAGCGTTGCAGCACCGGCTTCAAGATTCCTGATTATCCCTGAGCTTCAGCTGGTTTTTCCTTCTCCCTCCGGGAGAAGGTGGCGCGAAGCGCCGGATGAGGGTTCGGCGTCGCGCGGCTCAGCACGACGAGCCCTTGGCGGCCACGCGCAAGTGCGGACCCTCACCC
>DASSNC010000128.1:0-20039 GCA_035688305.1 Rhodanobacteraceae bacterium | reverse complement strand
GGCGGGCGAGCTGCGTCGCCTGCACGAGTCCGGTGGACTCGTGCGGCGCGGCGAGCGCCGCAGGCAGGATGCCGCAGGCCGGGTTGCTTGCCGAGCCATGGAAGGCGAGGCTAGCAACACGACCACCACGCCGACGCCATGATTGAAATCCTGCAAGCCGACATCACGACGCTGCACGTTGACGCCATCGTCAACGCGGCCAACGAATCATTGCTCGGCGGCGGCGGGGTTGACGGCGCCATCCATCGCGCGGCCGGCCCGCGTCTGCTGGAGGCATGCCGCGCGATCCCCGAGCTGCGACCTGGCGTGCGTTGCCCAACCGGCGACGCACGCATCACGCCGGGCTATGACTTGCCCGCGCGCGTCGTAATCCACACCGTCGGCCCGGTGTGGCATGGCGGCGACCGCGGCGAACCGGACCTGCTGACGGCCTGCCATCGCAACGCGCTGGCGCTGGCCCGCGACCACCACGTCGAGAGCATCGCGTTTCCAGCCATCAGCTGTGGCGTGTACGGCTATCCTCGCGATGCTGCCGCCGGCGTCGTGATGGCCGTACTGGGTGAGCAACAGCACCGCACCCGCACGCCGCACCGGATCACGCTTTGCGCCTTCAATCGCGACATGGCAGATGCGTGGCGCGCGGCGGCGCGCCGGTTGCACGTCGACATCGCATCCTGACTGCGTGCGGCCAGGATCTGCCCCGATGGGCCGCTAACGCGGCGGATACAGCGGCGGCAAGCCAGGTTGCTCGCGCTGCGCCGCGCCAGGCTCGGGGGCTTCACGCCACTTGAAGCCGTTCGCGAACGCCTCGGCGACGGCTTTGCACGCTGCCTGCGCATCGCCATCCGCCCAGCGTGCACGTTGCAGTGCATCCAGCGCCGAACGTTGCTCCGGGTTGCCCAGCGCATCGCGCAGGCTGCCGAGACTCGTGATGCCTGGCTGCAGCGCGCGCGCCCATGCCAGCATTGCGTGCTCGCAAGCGGGGGCATCACCCGCGGCCGCGGCTGCCAGCGTGTCACGTTGCAAATCGCGCGGGCGAAGCGGAGCGGGTGCAGCATCATCTCGCGCCGCATTGTCAGGGCTGCCGGCAGGCGGGATCGTATCACCGCGCTGCAACGGGACCGCGGCAGGTCGACGCGCACGCCGTCGCGCCAGCCACCACGCGGCGGCCGTGCCCATTGCGAGCAGCCACAACACCAGCGCGACGATTGCGAGGTCACGCCATCCGGATTCAGCATCTGCGCCTGCACGACCACTCGCACCGGATTCGGCAGCGGATGCCGGGGCCACCGCGGCACCGGCGCTGGCCGCCGCACTCGGCGTCTGCGCTTGCGCAGATGACCCACCCGCCGCCGCGCCGCTGACCTGCAAGGTATGCGCGGGCACACTCGCTTGCCCGGCGCGATCGTGCACCACGTCCCACCAGTTCAGGGTAATCGCCGGAATCGTCAGGGTGCCGTTCCGCTCCGGGACGATCGCGAAGCTGCGGGTGCGCGTCACGTGCAACCATTGCCCGCTGGAATCGGTCGAGTCCTGCGTCTGGTTCGGGTAGACGCGGGCACCGGCAATCGCCGGCAACTCGGGCTCCGGCACGGCGCCGGCCGGCACTCCGTCGGCGCTTATCTGCAGCGTGACGGTCAGCGGCACGCCTGCCTGCACCTCGCCATTCGCCGGCAACCCGGTGAGCTTCAGCTCAACGTCGCGCGCGGGTAGCCACGGTTTACCTGCACCTGCCGGCGCCGCACGCGCATCAATCGTTACCGACGGGGCCACGGCATTCACCGGCGCGCCGAAGCCCTGCATGGGCGCATTCAACAGCGCGTTCGGGTTGTTGAGCAGCGCGTTGGGATCCGGCAACAGCAAGTTCAAGTTGCCCGCGCCCAGCGACTGGCCACGAAAGGCCGGGCCTTGCACGCTGATGGTGCCGCTGCGATCGGGGATCAGTGCCCAACTGCGTTCGATCACCTGATAGGCATAGCCGTTGCGTTGCACCATGTAGCGATGGTCGCGATCGAGCGGCAGCAATTGCGCACCATCGGCTTGCGGATCCGACAGCGAGCCGTGCACGCCCGGTTGGTAGAACAGGCGCACGGTGTAGATGGTTTCCTGGCCCACGTACGGTGAGCTGGAAAGCACGCTCGCTTCCATGAAGGCGCGATCGCCAACATTGCCCTGACCGCCGCTGGGCGCGGCGCTCACTTGCAAGGTCAACGGCTGGGTCGTGCTGCCGCCAAACGACAACGCCGGGATCGTCAGGGTGCCGGCACGCAGTGGTTTCAGGGCAATGCCGATTTGCGCGCTGCGGGTGGTGGTGCCGTTGTCGATCGACAGCTTGCTGGACCGGGACGTTCCGAGCACTTCGAAATCGTGCTGCAACGCGGACAGATCAGGGTTGCCCAGCGATCCATCCGAGGTGATGTTGAGCGTCACCGTGTCACCGAGGCTGACGTGATTGCGATCGAGAAACGCATGCACGCTCGCAGCCTGCACGAGCGGGGCGAAAACCACCAGCAATACCAGCCACCATCGCCGCATCATCACGATCCTCCACTTTGCTGTTGTCCGGTCCGGCGTTCCCATTCGAGCTGGAACTTGCGGCGCAGCAGGGCGCCCGGATCATCCGGCACCGAATGCAGGAGCGCGCGCTGCTGTGCATCGAACTTGCCATCCGCTTGTGGCTCGTGCTCGCCGAGCGCAAAGGCATGCGGCGCCGCGCTTCCGCTGCGCGACCGCTCGCGCGTCCCTTGCTGCAATGCCTGCTGCAAGCCTTGCGCAGCCCGCGCGGCCTGTTCGCGTTGCCGCGCGGCTTCGGCGGCAGAGGCTTTGCCTGCATCCGCGCTTGCGCCCGCTTGCGCGCTGGCTGGCGCTCCCGGCGCCGACGAATTTGCTTGCGCATCGCTGTGCCCACCGGACGCGTCGCCGGCAGACGACGATGGCGCGGGCTGCTCGCCGCCATGTTTCGAGGTACCGCTGTTCGCCCCCGATTGGTTTTTGCCGGCACTGCCATCGCGCGCGGACTTGCCGGACTTTCCGCCGTCCTGCGAGGGCTGCGGTGGCGGCCGTCGCTTCAACCACGCCTCCACCGCGTCGAGATTGGCGCGCGCGTCCGCGAACTTCGGATCCTGGCGCAAGGCTTCACGATACGCGTTCATCGCCTTCTGATATTCACCCTGCTTCGCGAGCGCGTTGCCAAGGTTGTAGTGCGCGCGCGCATCGCGGCCTTGCGCAAACGCCTTGGCCGCATCGGCGTAATCCCCGGCACGGTAGTCCGCCGATCCACGCAACCCGGACGACGCCGCAAGCTGCCGCGCTTGCTGTGCATCGCCGTCCTGCAGGGCCTGCAACGCGCGCTGGTCGCGGTTGTTCCACCATGCGGACGGTGTGGCCGCACTGGCGGATGGCATGGTCACCGGCAACACCAGCACGGCGAGCAGCAGCAACCAGCCGCGCCGGAACGCCAGCGCCGCCAGCAGCACCAGGATCGGCAGCAGCCAGACGCCGCCGTCGCGCCAGACTTGCCCGCGCTCGTCATGGCTGGCCTGCCCGGCCATGGCGACCGGCGATGCAAACTCGGGCGTCGCCCCGCCATCCGTTGGCAGGATCGCATACGCACCACCGCCCGCGGCCGCCAACGCACGCAACGAGGCATCGTCGCGGTGGGCCAGCAAGGTACCGTTGGAGCCACCGGCAAAACCGCCGCCGGCTTCCGGAACCGGGGCACCCTGCGTCGTGCCGATGCCCAGCACATCGATCCGGATGCCGGCCGCGTGGGCCTTGCGCGCGGCTGTCAGTGCAGCGGTATCGGCACGATCGGTGACTACAATGATTTCGCCGCCACGGACACGTGCGTCCTGCAGCAGTTGCACACTGTGGGCAATCCCCGCCGCCGCATCATTGCCGGGCACCGGCATCACGTTTGGTTGCAGCGCACGCAACAGGTTCAGCACCGTGTGCTTGTCACTGGTCAGCGGCGCCACGGTGAAGGCCGCACCCGCATAGGCCACCAGCGCGGTGCGCGCATCGCCAGCGGCATCAATGAGGTCGTGCACCGCAAAGCGCGCACGGGTCATGCGATCCGGCGCGAGGTCCTGCGCCAGCATGTCATTCGACAAGGACAAAGCCACCACGCGCGCCGCACCGTTGACGTACAAGGGAGTCTCCATACGCTGCCACGCCGGACCCGCGAGCGCAGCGGTCCCAAGCAGCCATGCCGAAGCGAGCAACGCGGCACCGGCCCACCGCCGCTTGCCGGTGTCGCGCACGATGTGCGGCAGCAGCGTCGCATCGACGAGCTTGCCGAAGGCGGCACGGCCACCGCCGCCGCGCGCAAGCATCCACAGCACCAGCGGCAACGGCAGGGCCGCGAGCCACCACCACGGGCGCAGAAAATGCAGGGGCAAGTCGGCGAAGTTCATACCGGCACCTGCGTCCGCCGCGCCCACGCCGTGCGCCATGGCAACAAGGTGCAACCCAGCAGCATGGCCAGTGCCAATGGCCACGGATACCACTCGTGATCGGGTCGCAGCATGGACTCGCCGTGGGCCAGCGGCTCCAGTGCATTGATCGTGCGATAGGCCGATGCGAGCTGCTCGCCATCGGCGGCACGGAAGAACCTGCCACCGGTTTCCTGTGCGATCCGGTTCAGTGCGTCGACATCCAGCGCACTGTCCGGCGCGTGCAACTGCATCCCGAACACGTTGATCGTGCTTGCCGCGGACCCGACGCCAATCGTGTAGATGCGCACACCTGCGGCCTTGGCGAGCTTCGCTGCCGCCTCCGGCGTGACGTTGCCGGCGGTATTCACGCCATCGGTCAACAGTACCAGCACCCGCGCGCGCGCCGGCAATGCCGTCAGGTGTTTCACTGCCAGCGTGATCGCATCGCCGATGGCGGTTTCGCGCCCCGCCAACCCAATCGCCGCACCATCCATCTGCACCGCGACCGCGTGCACATCAAAGGTCATGGGCGTAAGCAGATAGGCGTGTGTCCCGAACAACACCAGCCCGACGTCGTCACCGGAGCGTTCGGCGATGAAACGGCTGGCGATGACCTTGACCGCCGCGAAGCGGCTGACGTCCTGCCCGCCGAGCTGCATGTCATCGATGCCCATGCTGCCCGAACAATCCACCGCCAGCATCAGCGCCCGGCCGGTGTGTTGCAGGGCCTGTGGCGGCGCGGGTTGCTGGGGCCGCGCCGCCGCAGTCACCAGCAGCACCCATGCAAGAGCTGCGATGGCGAGGCGGCTGCGCGACGCGCTTCCACTGCGCGCCAGCGCGCTCAGCTTCACGTGCTGCGGCAGGCGCAAGGCGGCCCCCGGCGCGGCCCGCGGCAGGAACTTCCAAACCAGCCACGGTAGCGGCAGCAGCGCGAACATCCAGGGCCATGCGAAGGTCATGGTCGGACACTTCCGCGAGCCGTAACGCCACTTGCGGGAGCCGGCGAGCGCAAGGCATGCGTACACCAACTGCGCAGCGCGTCCAGCAGCTTTACCGCATCGATGCGTGGCTGACGTTGAAATGAGGTCGTGGCGAGCGCCTCGAGAACCGCTGCGCCCTGTTCATCCGGCGCGTGTCGATGCAGGAATTCGCGCCAGGCATCGCCGCCCGCGACCGCGGCGGCGGGCTCGACCCGGCGCGCCACCCGGCGCAGCAGCCGCGAGGCGCCGGCCGCCAACGCAGCGGTGTCCTGATTGCGCGCAAAGGCGGACTCGAGCTGCGTGATTTCGCGTTGGACCAACTGCGCAACATCGGTGCGACTGCGCCGCCACAGCCACCAAACCGTCACCACCGTAAGCACCACCACCGACGCCGCCAGAATCCACCAACCCGGTGCGGGCGGCCACCACGCTGCCGGTGGCAGGTGGATGTCGCGCAGAACGGGGCCGGCGCTTTTCACCGCCGCCTCCGCGCGGCGCGCCACAGTTGCGTCAACGGCAGATCGGGTTCGCTGCCGGCGGCGAGCAGCGTCCATGCGACGCCGACTTCGTCGCAAAGATTCGCCAGACCTTGCCAACCTTCGCCGAGTTGCTCGCGAAATCGCCCGCGTGCTGCTGCGCTGGTCAGGTCGACGCTGGTCCTGCCCGCATCACTTTCGAAGGCAAACACGCCGGGGGCCGCTGGATCGCGTTCAAGCGCATCGATCACGATGGCGACGCGCAGATCAACCCGCGCGGCTACTTGTGCCATGGCAGCACGTGCCGCGGCATCGACACACCATCCGTCGGAAACCAGCATCGCCCGGCTGCCTGGTATCAGCAGTCGCTGTACGCGCTGCAGCGCCAGCGACAAGCTTTCGTGGGTCCTGGCGCCAGTTGGTGCGGCGCACGCCTGCTCGTCCCAGCGCACCAGCGCGCCGACCACTGCCAGCGCGCCCCGCGATCCTGCGTGCGGCACCTGCGCATCGCGTATCGCGCCGAATGCCGCAGCCCCAACGCGATCCCCGCCGCGCACCCCCGTCCATGCCCACCAGGCCGCCGCGCGCGCAGCCGCCACGGACTTGAAGCGCACCCGCGTCCCGAATCGCATGGTCGTATTGGTATCCAACAGCACCAGCTGTTGTTGCTCGCGCTCCTCCTGAAACAGCTTGGTGTGCCAGCGGCCACTACGCGCCGTGCGCCGCCAGTCGATGCAGCGAACATCATCGCCCGGCTGGTACACACGCGACTCGGCATAGTCCATGCCACGTCCACGCAACCTCGATTGGTGCCCGCCCGCCATGGCGACCGTGGCGCGCGTTGCCCGCAGCGCGGGCTTGCCGCTGCGTGCACGCAGCGCGATGAGTTCCGCCAGCGATACGCGGGTGATGCCGTGGGTCCGGGACTCGGGACTCGGAGCTCGGGACCCGGTCCCCTCGAATTGCGGAACGTCGATGGCTGGCATGGCGGACATAGCTGGCGGTTCGACAAAGAAAGCTGTCATTCCCGCGAAGGCGGGCATCCAGTGGCTTCGAGCCACATGGGACAAAGGCACTGGATTCCGGGTTCCGCATCCGATGCAGCCGGATGCGGCCCCGGAATGACGACGGTGATTGTTGCGCGCTGCGGCGAGTCCCGAGTCCCGGCTGTCAGGGCAACGGCACCCGCTCCAGCAACGTGCGTACCACATCATCGACGCGCAGGCCTTCGGCCTCGGCCTCGTAGCCCAGCAGCACGCGGTGCCGCAATACGTCCGGCGCGAGTCGCTGCACATCGTCCGGCAGCACGAAGTCACGACCTGCCAGCCAGGCCGCCGCGCGCGCGCAGCGTTCCAGCGCAATCGATGCACGCGGACTGGCGCCCCACGCGATCTTGCTGCGTAGCGCCGGCGCCCACGGCCGCGGATCACGCGTTGCCAGCACCAGCTGCACGATGTATTCCTCGAGGTCGCTCGCAAGATGCAGATCCAGTACCTGACTGCGGGCAACGTGGATGTCGTCCTGGGAAAGCAAGCGCTCAGGAACGGAACGCGCGCCCATCTCGTCGCGCGCCCGTTCGCGGGCCAACCGCATGATCTCGCGCTCGGTGCCAGCTTCCGGGTAACGCACCGGCACGTGCATCAAGAACCGGTCCATCTGCGCTTCCGGCAACGGAAAAGTACCTTCCTGTTCGATAGGATTCTGGGTTGCCATGACCAGAAACAGCTTCGGCAATGGCCACGAGCGCTGTCCGATCGTCACCTGCCGCTCGGCCATCGCTTCCAGCAGCGCGGATTGCACCTTGGCCGGCGCCCGATTGATTTCGTCTGCAAGCACGAGGTTGTGGAACAGCGGCCCGGGTTCGAATTCGAACTGGCCACTCTGGGGCCGCAATACGTCGGTGCCGGTGAGGTCCGCCGGCAACAGGTCCGGCGTGAACTGCACGCGGTGGAAGTCGGCCTCGATGTGACTCGCGAGCGCCTTGATCGCACTGGTCTTCGCGAGCCCCGGCGCGCCCTCGACCAGCAGGTGCCCGTCAGCCAGAAGCGCAATCAGAAGGCGTTCGACCAGCGCCGGCTGGCCGACAATCTCGGCCGCCAGCACCTGGCGAAGTTCGCTGAATCGCGGCGCGAGCCCGCTGGCTGGCTGTTCCGTATCGCCAGCCGAGGCGGACGGTTGCTTCACGTCGCGGTCGAGCGGGGCCACGTGCGCGGTATTGGTGTCGGTCTGCATGCCCGCAGTAGACCACATTCCGGCGTGAAAGTTTTCTGGAGCCCCAGACGAAGACGGCGCGGTTGCCCGCGCCGTCTTGCATGTCGCTGCGACCGCGCTCAGTTGACGGTCGATTCCTGCCCGAGGATGTGTGGCGTGATGAACACCAGCAGCTCGGCCTTGTTGTTGATGTTCTTGTTGTTGCGGAACAGGGCGCCGAGGATCGGAATGTCACCCAGGAACGGTACCTTGTTCACGTCGTGCTCGCTGGTGAACTCGTAGACACCACCCAGGACCACCGTCTGCCCGTTCTTCACCAGTACCGAAGTGTCGATTTCACGGTGGTCGATCTGCGGCACAAAGCCACCGCCCGGGTTTGGCACCAGTTGCGAGATCGCGTCCTTGATGATCTTGAGCTTCATGAACACGCGATTGTCGGACGTGATGGTCGGCGTGACGTGCAATTCCAGTGCAGCATTCTTGAACTGCACCGTCGCCGTGCCTGCGCCGCCTCCGGTACCCGAGTTCTGGAAGGTCAAGTAGCCGATTTGCTGGCCCTGGACGATCGACGCTTCCTGGTTGTTGGCTGTCACGACCTTCGGCTGCGAGATCGTTTCACTGCGGCCTTCCTGCTGCGCCGCCGACAATTCGAGGTTCAATAGGTAGTCGTTGCCGAGGATCCCGAAGGCGATGCTGCTGGTGCCCGTGGTCGTCGACGGCAGGTTGACGTTCAAGCCCGCCGGTATGGTGATCGGCGCCTGCTGCTGTCCGGACTGACCGGCCTGGAAGAGCGAGTTGACGATGTTGTTGCCCATCGACGAGACGTTCTCGGAGGTACTGTTGGTCAACAGCGTCTGGCCGCTCGGATTGATGCGGAAGCCGGCGATCCCGAGCTTGGCGCCCAATTCGCGGGTGAAGTTGTCAGTCGCAATGACCAACCGCGATTCGATCAGCACCTGCTTGACCGGCCGATCAAGGATCGCGACCAGTTGCCTGATCTCCTGCACCTTTTCCGGCGTATCGTTGACCAGCAAGGTGTTGGTGCGATCGTCGAACGAGACGCTGCCGCGCGATGAGAGGAATCCCCGGTCGCCGCTGCTCCCGCCGCCGCCACCGATGTTGCCTGCTTTCGCGCCGGAGGTAAGCAGGTCGGCGATCTGCTTGGCATTGCCGTAGTTGATCGGAATGTAGTCCGTCACCAGCTGCGCGCTGTTGAGTTCCTTCTCCCGCGCCTGCGCAATGTTTTCCTCGTACTTGGCGATCTCGGTCTGGGGCGCGATCCAGATGACGTTGCCGTTCTGCCGCTTGGCCAGGCTCTTCGCACGCAGGATCACGTCCAGTGCCTGATCCCACGGGACATTGACGAGGCGCAGCGTCACGTTGCCCTGCACGCTGTCGGACGCCACGATGTTGAGGTTGGACACATCGGCGAGCAGCTGCAACACCGAGCGCACCGGAATGTCCTGGAAGTTGAAGGTGACGCGGCTGCCCTTGTACACGACCGGCTTGGGCGCGCCGAGCGCAGCATGTTCATTTGATTCCGGACGCGCGAATTCCACGACGAATTCGTTGCCGGTTTGATAGGACGACGTCTGCACGACGCCGCGGGTATCGACTTCAATCTGCGCTCCGCCCGGGACGGCGTGGGTGTTCACGCTGCGAACCGGCGTGGCATAGCTGGTCACGTCGAGCCGATGCGCTTGCGATGCAGCCAGATTTGCACCGGCAACGTCGATCACGGTGGTATCACCGGTGGTATGCATGCTGGTGGCAGCGCCGGATTGGCTGAATGCGACGACCAGTTTGCCGCTACCGTGTTCGCCACGCTGGAAATCGACGCCGGTGATCACGTTGCCGCCGGCCATCGCCGCGGCCTTGTCGGGGTTGGTGGTCGTCCTTGCGAGCGCGAGCTGGGAGGGCGCTGGCGGCGCAACCGGCGCGAGCGCGGGGGGCGCGTCTGCGGCGGGTACCGGAGCCGGCGCGGCTTCTGCGGTTGCAGCGCCCATGCCGGCGCCGATGGTGACGATGACCTGGTTGCCATCGACACGCGTGACGTAAGGCGCGGGCTGGGTAAGGTCGACCACCACGCGCGTCCGGCCATTGGCTTCCACGGCGCTGAGCATCTGCGCCGATCCCTGGCCGATGCTGTACGAGCGCTGCGGCAGTGCATTGGTCGTATCCGCGAAGTCCAATGCGATCCGCGGCGGTGCGTTGGTACTGAAAGCTTCCGGCGCCACGGCGGGACCGGTGAAGGTGAGGGTCAACTGCACCTTGCCTCCGTCGAGCGGCGACGCGCTGACACTCTTCAGTGAGTTGGCGGCAAGGGCGGGCCCCGCCACCAGCAGCAGCACCAGCGCCAGCCATGCCGTCCAGACGTGACCGCGCTGGGCGGGTCCGGCGCCAGGGCGACCGATGAAGTGAGCAGGTTTGGTCATCATGAACGTAACCCCCGATGAATCGTCATTTGTCGCCCAGCGCGACGGTCGCGTCGCGTTCCATCCAGCCGCCCGAGCCGTTCGGCACCAGTTCGACCAGATCCACTTGTGCCGGCGTCACCGAGGTGACATGGCCAAAATTCTGACCCATGTAGTCGCCGGCATGCACTTGATGGATCACGCCTTGCGGATCCTTGATCAACGCCTCGATATTGCCCTTCGACCCGATGGTTCCGACCATCTTCAGGCTGTCGAGTGGAAACGCTTCGAGCGGCTCGCGTGGCCGGTTCTGGTCCGGGTGCGGACCGGCCAGGTTTTGCGATGTAGCTTGCGGTGGCGCGGGCTCGAAGGGATCGCGCCGGTCCTGATCCTGGTACAGGAAGGTTTCGAAGGTCTTGACGACCGGCAACGGCGGCAACGGCGCGCCCTTCTCGGCCTTGACTTGCGCGACCCAGGCATGCAGGTCGCCCTGGCCGCTGCAGGCGGCGAGCCCCAGCACCATGCCAAGCGTCACGGTCGCGATGACTATACGGGTGGGTCGCATGGTCACTGCCCTCCCTTTGGCTCGGCTGACTTCTTCGCATCCTCATCACCGAGATAGCGGTATGTCTGCACCGTGCCTTGCAGCACCAGCTCGCCGCCGGCCGGTGGCGAATCGTGCCCGCTCGTGTTGGCAGCGTTCAGTGACACATCGTGCATGGTGAGGATCACCACCCGCGGCAACGAAGCGACGCCACTGATGAAGGTACCGAATTGGTGGTACGTGCCCTGCATCTTCAGCGAGATCGGCTGGATCGCGTAAAACTCCTTGGGGATCTCGGCTTGCGGCTTGAACTCGTCCGTCTCGATCCCGGCGGCCTGCGCCGTCTGCGAGATGGTGGTCAGCAACGCGGGCATCTCGGTCTTGCCGGGCAGCTCGCGCAACATCTGGCTCAGCATGTCGTTCATCTGCGCCAGCTGGGCGCGCAAGGCGTCCAGATTGACCACCTTGGCCTGCTTGGTCTTGAACTCGTCCTTCAGCGTGAGTTCCGTCCGCTGACCCGAGGCCAGCGTGTCCTGCTGACCGCTGATGAAGAACCACCAGCCGGCAAACAGGATGACCACGATGATCGCCACGATGATCAGCGCCTTGACCGACTTGGGCCAACCACCGACGTTGTTGCGATCAAGATTGCGGAAATCGTCAATGAAACTCATGGCTGCGCCCTCCCCTTGGCTGCGGATGCTGCGGGAGAAGGTTGGGCGGCCTTGCTTCCCGCGGACGCTGGCACAACCGGGGCTGGCGCGGATGGCGACGTGGTCGCGTTCGTCGGCAGCGGCAACGGGGCCGGCGCGGCGGCAGCCGTGCCGGCCGCTTGCGGGACGGGTGCCACGCTGCTGCCCGCGGCGGGCGCGCTGCCGGCTTTCACGTCGCCCTTGGCGCTGCTGTCGGTCTTGGGTACCCCGAGGTCCACGACCAACCCGAACTCGTACGGTGTATTGGAGTTGGCGTGCACGTTGCTGGTGCCAAGCAGATGCACCGGCCCCATCCACGGCGAGGCCTCGATGTTGCGCATGTATTCGGCAACGGTGGCATTCGATTGCGCCACGCCGTTCAGGGTCAGCTTGTCACCCTTCTGGGTCATCCCGGTCAGACGCGCGCCGGCCGGAATCGTCTTCACGATCTCGTCGAACAGGTGCACCATCTGCGAGCGGCTGGACTGCAGCTTCTCGATGATCTTCTTGCGGGCCAGCAGGTGGTCCTTGACCTGTTGCAGGTTCTTGATCTCGACGATCTTCGCATCCAGCTGCTTGATCTGGCCGGTGAGGTAGGCATTGCGATTGTTCTGGTTGTCGATGCGCAGGCTCATCCAGAAGCCCCACAGCAGCACCAGCACCAATGCGCCAACCGCCGTGATGACGAGTTGGGTGATGAATTCGCGCTTGCGACGCTCACGCCGATCCGCGCGCCACGGGAGGAGGTTGATCTTGGCCATCAGTCTGGACTCCCCAAAGCCAAGGCGGACGTCGTCTGCGTGGCGTTCAATCCGTTCCGGGCGCCACGGGAGGAGGTTGATCTTGGCAACGTGCCCATTAGTCGAAGCTCCTCAAGGCCAGCCCGGCGGCGATCATCAGCGCCGGCGCATCCTGGGCCAAGGTGTGTGCCTGCAACCGCGAGGACAACGACATGCTGGCGAGCGGGTTGGCCACCACGCACGGCACGCCCAGTTGCTCGACCACCATGTCGGCGACGCCCGGGATCGACGCACAGCCGCCGGCCAACACGACCTGGTCAACTTTCGCGAATTCGCTGCCGGCGAAGAAGAACTGCAACAGGCGACTGACCTGCTGCACCATCGCTTCCTTGAACGGCTCCAGCACCTCGATTTCGTAGGATTCGGGCAAGCCGCCCTGGCGCTTGGCGAGGCCGGCTTCCTCGTAGGACATGCCGTAGCGGCGCATCACCTCGTCGGTGAGCTGCTTGCCGCCGAACACCTGCTCGCGCGAGTAAATGGTGCGCTGGTTCTTCAGCACCGAGAGGGTAATCATCGTGGCGCCGACGTCGACCAGCGCCACCAGCGCGTCACGCGGCACCGAAAGCTGGTCGGCGATCAACTTGAACGCGTTTTCCATCGCGAACACTTCGACGTCGATCACCTTGGCGGTGAGTCCGCCCAGATCAAGCGCGGCCACGCGCATGTCGACGTTCTCGGTACGCGAAGCCGCCAGCAGCAACTGGATCATCCCCGGGTTGTCCTTGACCGGGCCGATCTTCTCGAAATCGAGGCTGACTTCCTCGATCGGGTATGGGATGTATTGATTGGCCTCGACCTGCACCTGGCCTTCAAGGTCGTCCTCGGACAGATCCGCCGGCATGGGGATCACCTTGGTGATCACCGCCGAACCGGCGACGGCCGCCGCAGCGAATTTGGTGCGCGCCCCGGACCGTGCCATGGCGCGCCGGATGGCGTCACCGACGGCCTCGACCTCGACGATGTTCTTCTCGACCACGGCATTGGGCGGCAACGGCTCCACCGCGTAATGCTCCACGCGGTAGCGCGAGCCGGCATGGCTCAGCTGCAGCAACTTCACGGCAGTCGAACTGATGTCGACACCGATGAGCGGCGCAGCATTGGTTGTCAGTAATCCCACTGGAATTCCCCTTCCCCGTGCGCGCTTGCGAAGGAAACCTACGCAAGCGCATTAGATACGAAAGTTAACTTAATATCAACAACCTTGCAAAGTAAGCGCAAGCTGTTGAATTTCTGTTGTTTGAAGGTTTGAATGGTCCTCGTATCCCACACTCGCGTCGCTGACCCGCGTCACAAATTTACACAACGCCGCGCCGCTCCACGAGCACCGTCACTTCCATGTGCAGCGGGCCTGCGGACGGATTATCACGCCATCCCACGCGAAAAATCCAGACTGCACCGCGCCCCACCCAGCCACCAGCGGAACCCGACGACGGGGCTAGCCTCTATACTCTTGCAGATCGCGCAGACGTTCCTTGCTGTTCGGGCTGCGTTGTTTCCCTGACCATCGCCCGGCTCGCAATACGCCCGCAACGGACTCCCGCATGAGAATCCTCAAACGCTTGGCACTCGTCGGATTGATCGGCGCGTTGTGCCTGCTCCTGCTTGGCGTGATCGCAGGTGGCATCGCCTACTGGTTGATCGAGCCGCGTGTTCCGTCCGTGGCTTCGCTCAAGGACGTGCAGATGCAGGTGCCGCTGCGGGTCGAGAGCAGCGACGGCAAGCTGATCGCGGAATTCGGCGAAACCCGCCGCATCCCGGTTGACATCAAGGACGTGCCGGACGACCTCAAGCATGCGGTGCTGGCGGCGGAGGATGCCGACTTCTACCACCACTCGGCGATCGACATGACGTCGATCGTGCGTGCCGGGATCGCGGTCGTGCTGCACCACGGCGAGAAGGTGCAGGGTGCATCGACGATCACCCAGCAGGTCGCGCGCAATTTCTTCCTGAGCCCGCAAAAGACCTATACGCGCAAGATCACCGAGATCCTGACCGCGTTCCGGATCGAGCACGAGCTCTCCAAGGACCAGATCCTGCAGCTTTACCTCAACAAGATGTTCCTCGGGCATCGCTCGTACGGCGTCGCCGCGGCGGCGCGGTACTACTACGGCAAGCAGCTTGACCAGCTGTCACTCGCGGAATGCGCGGCGCTGGCGTCGTCGTTCCAGTCACCCTCGGTGGTCAACCCGATCGACCACAACGACCGGCTGATGGCGCGCCGCAATTGGGTATTGGGCCAGATGCTGGCCCACCACTTCATCGACCGCGCTGCCTATGAACAGGCCATCGCGGAGCCGAATGACGCCGGCCCGCACGACTTGCCAGTGCAGGTCGACGCACCCTACCTGGCGGAAATGGTCCGCAGGCAGGCTCTGCAGAAACTCGGCAACCAGGCACTCACCGATGGCTACGTGATCCGCACCACCATCGACAGCCACCTGCAGGCACTCGCCAACCACGCGCTGCGCAGCCGGCTGGAAGACTACGACCATCGCCACGGCTACCGTGGCCCGGAAGCACACGTGGCATTGCCGCAACCGGCCACGCCCACGGCGCTGGAACAAGCCCTGTCCAGCTACGACGATGTCAGCGGCGTCGAGCCGGCCATCGTCACCGGGGTCGGCGCGGATGCTGCAACGGTCTTCATACAGGGCGGTACAACAATCAAGCTCGACCTCGCCGACATGAAGTGGGCGCTCGGCTACGCGCGCAAGGCCAAGCTCGCGGGTACCGGCGTGGCGTCCATCTTCACCCCGGGCGACATCATCCGGGTGCGCGAAGTCCGCGACGCCGACAAACCCGCCACGCCAACGACCCGCCGCACCAAGGCGAAGGCGGTGGCCGACGCCATGCACTGGGAGCTCGAACAGATCCCGGCAGCGCAGGCGGCCATGGTGTCGTTGTCCCCCGACGATGGCGCGGTCAAGGCGCTGGTTGGCGGCTTCAGTTTCCAGTTGAGCAAATTCAATCGTGCGGTGCAGACGCAGCGCCAGCCCGGCTCCAGTTTCAAGCCTTTCATTTATTCAGCGGCCTTCAGCCGTGGCTACACACCCGCATCCATCATCAACGACGCGCCGATCGCGCTACCCGATACATCCAAACCTGGCGGTCTGTGGACGCCCCAGAACGACGATGGCAAGTTCCGTGGGCCGATGCGCTTGCGCGAAGCGCTGGCGCAGTCGGTCAACCTTGTCGCGATACGCCTGCTCGACGCGGTCGGCGTGCGCTACGTGCGCGAGTACACCGCCCGCTTCGGATTTCCGCTCGACGCGATTCCGCCCAACCTCACGATGGCACTCGGCACGGCGTCGGTCTCGCCGATGGCGATGGCACGCGCCTATTCGGTGTTCGCCAACGGCGGCTTCCTGGTGACCCCGTACTACATCACCGAAATCGACGACCGGAATGGCACCGCGATCTACAAGGCCGATCCGGTCAAGGCCTGCCGTACCTGCGAGGCACGCCTGCTGGACGAGGGCAAGACCACCGCCGCACCGGCGCAACCCGATAGCGCCGCGGGCGATCCCGGCGCGCTGGCGGAAACGGCCAACGCGCTGACCGCAGACGCCGCCGGCCGCACCCTGCTCGCGCCACGCGTGATCGATCCGCGCAACGACTTCCTGATCGTGTCGATGTTGAAAAGCGTGATCCAGCACGGCACCGGCGCCGCGGCGAATGCGCTCGGGCGCAACGACATCGCCGGCAAGACCGGCACCTCCAATGACTACCACGACGGTTGGTTCTGCGGCTTCAACGGCGACCTCGTCACCACCGTCTGGGTCGGGTTTGACGATTTCAAGTCACTCGGCCACCACGAATTCGGCGCGCAAACGGCGTTGCCGATCTGGATGGCCTACATGGCGCCTGCGCTGGCCGGCAAGCCGGAAGCGAACCTGCCAATGCCGCCCGGCATCGTCACCGCGTCGATCGACCGCACCACCGGCTTGCCCGCGCCTCCGGGCGACGGCAACGCAATGAGCGAGATGTTCACGATCGAGGATCTCGACCGCCTGCGCCAACAGGCCCAGCAACAGAAGAACAAGGCCGGCGCGTACGACATCTTCTAGCGAGCATCCCTGATCACTGCTCCGCTGAGCCCGTACGTGGCTGCAACGTCCCCAGTTCACGGACTCCACCACGGCCATCCGTGGCCTGACTCCCGCAACAGCGGCTCCGCGCCGGCGTTCGGGCGGCCTCGAACGTGCGCCGCGGCGGCGGTTCCCGGCCCGCCCTTTGCATTTTGTGCCTGCTTTTTGCGACACTCACCCCAACGCGGCCACAGGGGTGTTGGCGACAATGCACAAGACCGCAGGATTCCACCAACTCCACGCCGAGGGTCGCGCCCACCAATTGCGGCGGCGCATCGCCCTTGAAGCGGCCCGCCTGATCAGCGAACACGGCATCCGCGACTACCGGATGGCCAAGCGCAAGGCTGCCCAGCACGTCGGCATCAGCGACGAAGGCTACCTGCCGCGCAACAGCGAGGTGGAAGCGGCGCTGCGCGAACACCAGCGGTTGTTTCGCGCTGACGAACAACCACGCGCACTGCGCAGCAAACGCGAGGCCGCCCGCGCCGCCATGTACTTCCTCGACCGCTTCGAACCGCGCCTGATTGGCGCGGTACTGGATGGCACGGCCGACACCCACACCCCGGTGAGCCTGCACCTGTTCGATGACTCGGTGGAGGCTGTGGCAACATTCCTGCGTGAACACGGCATCGCGTTCGAGACACGTGCGCGCACGCTCCGGCTCGACCGGCAACGCAGCGCAGAGTTTCCGGTATTGCTGTTCGATGCCGACGGCGTGGCCGTGGACGTGACGGTTTTTCCGCGCGATTCGTTGCGGCAAGCACCACTCGATCGCAGCGCGGACCGGCCGCAGCAGCGCGCATCGCTGGCCGCGGTCGATGCCATGCTTTGCGATCGCCCCTGATCGCCGCGGCGTGGCGCCGACAGGCGGGGTGGCGGCGGATAGACCCTGTCCGCCAAGCCTATCCTCGGACGGCGGGCATTGCCCGCCTTACGACAGCCGCTTCGAATACGGCATCAATCAGCGCTTGTCGAGTGGCTGGTAATCACGCGGCGTGGCGCCGACGTACACTTGGCGCGGTCGGCCGATACGGCCACCCGGCATTTCATGCTGCTCGATCCAGTGTGCGATCCAGCCGGCGGTACGCGCGATCGCGAACATCACCGTGAACATCTCGGTTGGGATATTCAGCGCCTTGTAGATGATGCCGGAATAGAAATCCACGTTCGGATACAGCTTGTGCTCGATGAAGTAATCATCCTTGAGCGCAGCCTCTTCCAGCTTCAACGCCACCTCCAGCAAGGGATCGTTGACGCCGAGCTTGTCGAGCACTTCGTGGCACTTGGCGCGGATGATCTGGGCGCGTGGGTCGAAATTCTTGTAGACGCGATGGCCAAAGCCCATCAGGCGGAACCCCGATGCCTTGTCCTTGGCACGCGCCACCGCCTTGTCGACGTTCTTCGCGTCGCCGATCTCGGTAAGCATCTTCAACACCGCCTCGTTGGCGCCGCCGTGCGCCGGCCCCCACAGCGCGGCAATGCCGGCCGCAACCGACGCGTACGGATTGGCACCGGTCGAACCCACCAGCCGCACCGTCGAGGTGCTGGCGTTCTGCTCGTGGTCGGCGTGCAGGATGAACAGCAAATCCAGCGCCTCGGCCACTACCGGATTCACTTCGAGCGGTTCGCTCGGCACCTCGAACATCATGTGCAGGAAGCGCGTGACGTATTCGAGGTTGTTGCGCGGGTAACGAATCGGCCAACCGATTGAATAACGGTAAGCCGCCGCCGCGAGGGTCGGCATCTTCGCGATCAGGCGGATCGCGGCCAGCTTGCGTTGCGCAGGATCCTCGTTGTCGTTGGTGTCGTGGTAAAACGCGGACAATGACGCCACCGACGCGCACAGCATCGCCATCGGGTGCGCGTCGTAATGGAAGCCGTGCAGGAAGTTCTTCACCGACTCGTGCATCATCGTGTGATGCGTCACGGAGTGCTCGAATTGCGCCATCTCGGCTGCGTTCGGCAACTCGCCTTCCAGCAGCAGGTAAGCGACTTCGAGGAAGCGCGAATTCGCGGCCAGCTGCTCGATCGGATACCCGCGATACAACAGCACGCCCTTCTCGCCATCGATGAAAGTGATCGCACTCTTGCACGCCGCCGTAGCACCAAACCCGGGGTCGAACGTGAAGTGGCCGGTGTCGCGGTACAGGGAGGAGACGTCGAGGCAACTCGGCCCCATGCTGCCCTCCACCAGCGGCAGGGAAGTGGAACGATCGGCAGCGGTGAGAATGGCGTTCGGGTTGGACACTGGGGCAGGCTCCTTACGGTACGTCACGACCGTCCAGCGGCCGCGGAATAATCGCTCGATTATCGCACGGTACGCCCGCGTACGCAGGTGCCTGGACGGTCAAACCCGGCCGCTGCGCGATGACCAGGCAAACGAAAACGCCTCCCGCGCGTGAGCGTGGAAGGCGCCAGGAAAGTACGTGGTTCGATCAGCGCAGACGCAGCCACACGGGCCACGCGGGAAGGACCTTACTGCTTCCCACCTGCGTAACGCCGCTTGAACTTGTCGATGCGGCCGCCCGTATCCATCACCTTCTGCTTGCCGGTGTAGAACGGGTGCGAGGCCGAGGAGATATCGACCTTGATCACGGGGTACTCGTTGCCGTCTTCCCACTTCACGGTGTCCTCGCTCGTCATCGTCGAGCGCGTCAGGAACGCGAAGTCGGACGCGGCGTCCTGGAAGACCACCGGGTGGTAGGCGGGGTGGATTTCGGCTTTCATGGGGTGTCCGTTTGCGGTCGAATGCGCGAAGCAAGGGCGGAATTGTAACCCGGTCCCTACCCGTCGGGCAAGTTCGCCCGGCAGGCGCCCCAGGCGCCTGCCGGGCAGCGCAGCACAGCCGCAAGTCGGCATGGCGAACCCCACGCGCCGTCAGGCTTGCCGCGCCTGCCTCTCGATCAGCTCGCGCACCGACGCCAGCGCCTTCGCGCCGCCACGCCGGTCCGCGCAGGCAATGTAGCCGTCCGGTCGCACCAAGGCCACGCCGGGATGGCCGGCGCGACGCAATTCGAGGACTCCGGGGTGGGCCGCCACCAGCCGCCTCGCAGCTTCCACCTCGGGCTCGGGGGCATGCCTGTCGACAAACAGCACGAAGCGGCCAAGAATACCGCCGGCGCGCAACGATCCGTCCATGCAACGCGCGCCGGCGCCCGCAACGATCGGACTGCCGGCATAGGCAATGCCAAGTTCCGAGAGCTGCTGCACCATCGCGTGGCGGAATGGCGCGAGCCGCGAGATCACGGGAATAACCGCATTGCGCAACACTTCGGCAAGGCGATTGGGTGCGCCCAGGGCGCGGGTCAGCAAATGGGTGGTCTCGATGACACCCTTGATCACCGGGATGCGCTCGGCGGAGTAGCTGTCGAGCAGCACTTCGTTGCCGTGGCCGCGCA
>DASSNC010000120.1:0-10816 GCA_035688305.1 Rhodanobacteraceae bacterium | reverse complement strand
TTCGCGCGCTTCGGCCTGGCGGAAGGCCGCTTCCTTCTCGCCTTCGGCGGAGAGGATCACCGACTGCTTCTCGCCCTCGGCCTTCAGGATCGCCGCCTGGCGGAAGCCTTCGGCCTCGAGGATGTTGGCTCGCTTCTCGCGCTCGGCCTTCATCTGCCGCGCCATCGCATCCACGAGATCCTTGGGCGGGCTGATGTCCTTGATCTCGATGCGATTGACCTTGACGCCCCAAGGATGGGTCGCCTCATCCACGACCTTCAGCAGGCGCGCGTTGATCTCGTCGCGCTTGCTCAGGGACTCGTCCAGATCCATCGACCCCAGCACGGTGCGGATGTTGGTCATCACCAGTGCCAGCGACGCCTGTTCGAGGTTGGCAACTTCATACGCCGACTTGGCGGCGTCCAGTACCTGGTAGAAGACCACGCCATCGACCCGCACCACCGCGTTGTCCTTGGTGATCACGTCCTGCGAGGGTACCGCCAGCACCTGCTCCATCATGTTCATCTTGCGACCGATCGCATAGATGAAGGGCATCAGGAAATGCAGGCCCGGTTGCAAGGTGCGGGTGTATTTGCCGAAGCGTTCCACCGTCCACTCGTAGCCCTGCGGCACGATTCGCACCAACTTCGCCAGCACGATGATCGCCACAATGACGACGATGACGGCAACAATGATTTCCATCTACAGGTTTCCTGATCCGAGGCTCGGCGAAGTATAGCCAGGGGCCTGGGCGGTAGAAACTTTCGCGGCGAAAAAGCGACTGCGTGAGGACAGCTTTTCGACGATTCGCAGGCCCATGGTGGTTCCATGGGTGAAGAATCGGCGGAAATATGGACCGCGCAGGCGCCTTTGCAGCCCGGAAGGCTTCTGCCACCCAGGCCCCTAGTCCTGCTGCGCATCCCCTTGCGGCGCCGGCCGCTGCAGCGGTACCACGGGCAGCGACACCGTGACCCGCAAGCCACCGCCCTCGCGGTTGGCCAGCACGATGCGCCCGCCGTGGGCTTCGACGATCTCGCGGGCCAGGGCGAGGCCGAGGCCGGTACCCGAACGCTTGGTCGAATAAAACGGCAGCAGGGCCTGCGCCAGCACGGTATCGCTCATGCCGGGACCACGATCGGCCACCTCAATGCGCCAGTTGTGCTGGCCGCGCGTGATCGCCAACGTCACCTCGCCCGCATCGCCACCGGATTCATGCGCGTTCTTGACCAGATTGATCAGCACCTGTTCGATCTGGGTGGCGTCGAAGCGTCCCGGATCGGCCGGCACCTCGCCGGTCAGCCGGAACTCGCAATGCAACTTCAACGCATCCAGAAAGGCCGCCCACTCGACCGGGGCGGGATTGGGCTGCGGCAATTTCGCAAAACTTGCGTAACCTGCCGTGAAGGCATGCAAATGCCGGACGCGTTCACCGATGCCTTCGAACACCTTGGGCAGCCGGGTCAGGTCATTGCGCCGCGCCAGTTCGGCCCCCGAATGCGCCAGCGAGGAAATCGGCGCCAGCGAGTTGTTGAGCTCGTGGCTGATCACCCGGATCACGCGCTTCCACACCGCCACTTCCTGGCGCGACAATTCGCGCGTCATTCGTTGCACCAGGTACAACTGGTGCGGCCGTCCCTGCAGCCGGAAGTCGCGCCGCGACAGGTGGAAGTATTCCTCGTCACTACCCATCTCGACGCCGAACAGGCTGTCCTCGCTGGCACTGAGCGCCTGCCGCATCGGCTCGGGACAACTCGCAAGCAGATCCTCGAAGAGCATGCCGGTCGGGCTCTTGCCATCGTTGAACAAGTGCCGCGCGGCCAGATTGGCGTACACGACGTGGTCGCCGGCATCGGTCAGGATCAGAGCGGTCGGGGAATGCTGCACCACCGTGTCGAGCATCAATTCGCGCTGGGCGAGGTTCTGGCGCTGTTCGCGCAAGGCGTGCCCCAACTCGTTGTGCGCTTCGATCAAGGCCCCCAGCTCGTCGCGGCGGCGCGTGCGCAGCGAGATGCTGAAGTCGCCATCGCGATAGCTGGCGACACTGCCGGACAACGCGCGCAGCAGTCGCCGCACCGGTTGCATCGCCGCATGTGCGGCCCACGCCAACGGCACCAGCCACACCACGATGGCCAACACGGCCCCGAGCCAGGCGCTGCCCGTCCACGCGGTCACCACCGCCGCCAGCGCGGCGCCGAGCACCGCCGCGCCGATCAGCAGCAGCGCGAGTTTGCCTTCGAGCGAGGAGTAGCGCATGCGCGCCACGTTACTCGGAAATGCCGTAGCGCTGCATGCGCCGATACAAAGCCTGGCGTGAAAGCCCGAGCGCACGCGCCGCCTGGCTGATCACGCCACCGGCCTTGCGCAGCGCTTCCTCCACGGCCTCGCGCGGCGGGTCGTCCAGGCTGCGCGTTGCACCGGGCGGCGCAACCGGCAGGCCAAGATGCGCAACGCTGATGTCCTCACGACCACACAGCAACTTCGCGCGTTCGATGGTGTTCTTGAGTTCCCGCACGTTGCCCGGCCACGGGTACGCTGCAAGTGCGTCGCGCGCATCGTCCGACAGCACCGCGCCATCATCAAGGAAATGCTCCGCCAGCGGCAGGATGTCCTCGCTGCGCTCAGCCAGCGGCGGCAATGCGATTTCGATCGTGTTGAGGCGGTAGAACAAATCCTCGCGGAACTTGCCGTCGCGGATCAACGCGGCGAGGTCGGCATTGGTCGCGCTGATCACGCGCACCTTGACCTTGCGCGTACGCGTGGACCCCAGCCGCTCGAACTCGCCCGACTCCAGCACGCGCAGCAATTTCATTTGCCCCGCCGGTGGCAGGTTGCCGATTTCATCAAGGAACAAGGTGCCACCGTCGGCCGCCTCGAAGCGGCCTTCGCGCGCGCGGGTCGCGCCGGTGTAGGCACCGGCCTCGGCGCCGAACAATTCGGCTTCGATCAACTCGCTCGGCAGCGCGCCGCAATTGACTGTCACCAGCGGCTTGTCGCGCACCGCCGAATTGGCATGCAAAATTTCCGCGATGCGTTCCTTGCCCGCGCCATTCGGACCGGTGATGAGGACCGGCACCTCGGCACGCGCAACCTGGCAGGCCAGCTCGAGCACCCGCAGCATGTCGTCGGAAGCAAACACGATGCCGCGCAGGTCGTAACTGGCTTCGAGCGCCTCGCGGCGGCGGCGGCGCGACACCCGCGAGCTCCCGGCCGCGCGCGCATTTTCGGACAGCTCCAGCAGGTTTTCGACCGTCGCCAGCAGCTTGGCGTCATCCCACGGCTTGGACAGGTAATCGGCCGCGCCGGCTTTCACCAATTGCACCGCGGTTTCAAGATGCGTCCAACCAGTCAGCAGGATCACCGGCAGATCCGGATGCCGCTCGCGGATCGCGTGGAACAGCGCCACGCCCTCCTCGCCCGAGGTGGTGTCGGCGCTGAAGTTCATGTCGGCGATCACGAGGTCGACGTTGCCACGCGCCAGCAACGCCAAACCCTCCTCGGGCATGCTCGCTGCGAGCGGCCGGATGTCATGGATGGAAAGCAGCAGCGACAGCGCCTCGCGCACGGCGGATTGGTCGTCGATGATCAGTACGGTACGCATGCGGTTTGGTCTTGTCGGAAAATCGTTTGCGAGGCTACCACGGGGTGTCTTGCCCCTTCGCTTGCCAAGGGGATATCCATACAACCATCACACGCTCCGCGTTGCCACCACCGGCGGCACGTTGGCGGCGCGCAGCGCCGGCGCCAGCACCGAGAGTTGTCCGAGCAGCCACAGCACCGCCGCACCAACCGGCAGGTACCACAGCGGCAGGCGCGGCAATTCGTAGTGTGTCATCAGCAGCAAGTTCAGGCCGAGCGCAAGCAGCACACCCAGCACCACGCCAACCGTCACGATCAGGAAGTTCTCGGTCTGGAAGTAACGCAGGATGTCGCCGCGCGTGGCGCCGATCGCGCGGCGGATGCCGATGCTGCGGGTGCGCTGGCCCACCCAGAAATTTGCAAGTCCGGTGATGCCCAACGCGGTGACGAACAGCAAACCCAACGCGGATGCGAGCAGCAGCCCGATCATGGTGGTATCGCGCTGGAAGTATTGCGCGCGGATCTGGGTGTACGTCTGTACGTACTTCGGATTGATAAAGCGGCTGGGGCCGAGTTTGAGCAGCGTCGCCCTTGCATCTTGCAGGACTCGCGCGCGCTCCTGCGGCGCACTGCGCAGCACGTAGAACACACCGGTACTTTCCGGCAACTGCGGCCAGATCATGGTGTCGTAGTCCCTGCCGGCACCGTGCAGGTTGGGCGCCAACAAGGTGCCCACGATGCCGACCACGCGGATGATGCGCTTGCCGACGTAGAGTTCCTTGCCAAGCGCGTTCTGACCCGGAAACAAATGCTGCGCCAGCGCACGGCTGATGATCGCGACCGGCGGGTCCTTCTGTCCCAGCACGTATTCACCGGGGCGAAAGTCGCGGCCTGCGACCAGGTGCAGGCCCAGGGTCGCGATCAGGCCGGGCGAGCCGTCGTAGACACTGGGCTCGATGCAGCCCGACCCGTGCATCGACATGGCCTGCATGGCCCGATCCAGCGCCTGTTTGCTCGGGCAGGTGCCGTACGAGGATTCGTTCTTGTTCAAGGGCAGCGCAAAGCGCACTGCAGCCGCGGATTTGACGCCGGGTATCGCGCGTAGCGCCGCCAGGTCGACTTGATGCTGCGCCCAATCGGCCTGCTCCAGATCGGCCTTGTGTTGTTTCACCCACGAACTGCCGTAATTACCTATGAACCGGCTGTGGATCACCGACAGCTCGCTCTCGGCGATGCCGGTGGGCAGCGAAATCCGCTGCACGCGTTGCACGATCATGAACGCGACGTTGCACACGATCGCGAAGGTGAGCGCAACCTGCAGGGTCAACAGCACCGCAGTCAACTTGTGCCGGCGCAATGTCGCAAGGATCGGTCGGATTTCCACTGTCGTTTCCTGTACCACCTGACTTGCCTTCCCCCGCTTGCGGGGGAAGGTGCCCGAAGGGCGGATGGGGGCATCGCCGTTTCGCCTCCACCCCAAACCCTCCCCCGCAGGCGGGGGAGGGGGTCGATTTACAAGGTTTTCAATTGCAACGCCGGCGGCACCCGGCAGGCGCGCCACGCCGGCAGCATGCCGGCCAGCACGCTGGCGACGATCGCCAGTACCACGGTGCCGACCAGCATTGATGGGTCCATCGAAGCGAGATGCGCATAGTCATCCGGGCGCTGGCGGATGCTCCACAAGCCAAGTTGCGCAATCGCCAAGCCGAGCAAGCCGCCAGCCACGCCAATCAGCGCGGACTCGATGCCGAATTGCACGAAGATGTCGCGCTTGCGCGCACCCATCGCGCGGCGCACGCTGATCTCGCCGCTGCGGCGCAGGAACTTCGCCAGCAGCAGCGCCACGATGTTGAGCATCGCCACGCCCAGAAAGCCGAGTGCCAGCCAGAACTGCAGGCGCACGTCATCGGGCACCAGATTCTCGTGCGCAAGCCAGCCCATCAGGCTGTACAGCTTCGCGTTGGTCGGCGGCCTTTGATAGCGCCCCAACGATTTTTGCTCGGCCGAATAGTCGACCAGGAATTGCCGGTACGCACGCACCTGCGCAGGTGTATCCAGCTGCACCCAGAATTGCAGCCACGTCGTGCTCGGATCGCGCAGGTTGTCACCGTTGGAATCGCTCCACCCGGATATGTTGCTGCTGACCGACAACTTGCTATCCACCGCCACTGACAGTGGCAGGAAGAATTGATCCGAATCGCTATAGAAGCTGGCCGAGGCATCGACGTAAAACAGGGGATCCGGCGCCCAGTTGGTGGTCACGCCTATCACCCGAAACTGGAGCGGCACGCCGTAGGAGGAGCCCAACTCCACGGTTTTTCCTACGGGATTGGCGCTGCCGAACAACTTGCGCGCCAGCGCCTCGGTCAGCACGATTACACGTGCGCCCGCCTGGTCGTCTGCCGCAGTCCAAGGGCTGCCGTGCACGAATGACACGCCGAACATCGCGAAGAAATCCCGCGTGGTGTAATGGCCATCGACGTAGAACGGTTGCAGACCGGTGTGCTGTGGCCACACCCATAAAGTCCCACCCGCCATCGCCGCCTGGCGCGCGCCGCGATGCGCCTGCAGCAACGCCATCGCATCCGGCCACGCCAGGTTCCGATTCGGGTTGCTGCCCATCGGGTCGGTCTTGAAATTGAGCGGCAACGGATCGAGATGCGGCGTGTACAGATGCGCGCTGCGCCCCGGCAGCGGATCCTGCGTCATCACGTGCAGCACGGTGAGCATGGTCATGCTCGCGCCGATGCCAAGCCCGATCGCCAGCACCATCAGCACCGTGAGTACCGGCGTGCGCTTGAGGCTGCGCAATGCGAGATCGAGGTAATAGCCAAGCATCACTCATTCACTCCTGCTTGCCCCCTCCCCTTCAAGGGGAGGGCTAAAAGCTCACACGCTCCGCGTCGCCACCACCGGCGGCACGTTGGCCGCACGCAGGGCCGGGCCGAGTACTGCAAGCTGGCCAAGCAGCCACAATGCGATTGCACTGGCCGGCAGGTAGTACCAGGGCATCCGCAACATCTGGTAGTGCTGCATCAGATACAGGTTGATGCCGAAGGCCAGGATCATGCCGACCGCCACGCCGGCGGTGCTCAGCAGGAAATTTTCGGTTTGGAAATACTGCAGGATGTGCGCACGCGTCGCCCCCACTGCACGCCGGATGCCGATCTGCCGGCGCCGCTGGCCCACCCAGAAGCTGGTCAAGCCGACGATGCCGAACGCCGTCACCGCCAGCATCACCACGCACACCAGCACCAGCATCCACACCATGCTGCGGGTGTTGGCGAAAAACTGGTCGCGGATGTCGCTGAACGTTTGTCCCTTGACGACCACCGATGGCGACAGCGCCTCGAGCTGTTGCACGCCATCGCGGACGACCCGATCGCGATCCTGCGGTGCGCTGCGCACCACGTAACTCTGGATGGCCAGGCCCGGTGTGATCGGGAGGAACATCGCCCAATGGAAGTGCGCGGCGCCGCCACCGTTTTCGCCCGGCCGCAGCACGTCAGCGACGGTGCCTACCACGGTGTAGTGAATCTGTTTGCCGATCCATACCTGTTTGCCTAGCGCGCTATGGCCCGGCCACAGGCGCTCGGCAAGGCTCTTGGTCACCAACACCACATGCGTCACGGGCAGGTAGTTATCACCGAGCTTGCTGTCGGCATATTCCTGGTCGTTGAAAAAGCGCCCGGCCAGCAGACGCAGCCCAAGCGACTCGGGGCCACCCTTGGTGAACATGTACTGGGCGACGTTCGGGCCCTTGGCCAGCAGATCGTCCGGCGACTTGGCAACGTTGGTGTTCCAGCTGTTGTTCGCGAGCGGAATCATGTTGAGTGCCGCCACGGCGCTGACGCCCGGAACCTGCCGCAGCGCGGCAAGATCGCGCTGGATGTCGGCGTGGGCGGTATCGGGGTTGATGCCCTGGACGTCGATCACCGAAATGCCCTGCTCGTCGATCGCATTCGGAACGTGAATTGCGCTGATGCGTTGGCCGATCATGAACACCGCGTTGGACAACACGGCGCAAGCCAGCGCGATCTCCAGCACGATGAGCGCGGCCGGGATCTTGTGCTTGCGGAGTGCGGCGAGGATGGGTTGGATTTGCATGGCGTTTCCCGAGATTCCCTATTCGTTGTTGTAGGAGGGCCGGAAGGCCCGACCGATTTGCGTCATCAGCGATCGGGCCTTCCGGCCCTCCTACACGCTCTTCAACTGTGGCGCCGGCGCCACCACGCAGGCGCGCCATGCAGGCAGCAAGCCGGCAATGAGGCTCGCGATGAGCGCGATCACGAACGTGGCGACAAACATCGATACGTCGAGATGCGCCAGCTTTGCGTAATCCGCCGGCTGGTGGCGGATCGCCCACAAGCCGAGTTCGGCAAAGACCAGGCCGAGCACGCCGCCGGCGATCCCGACCATCCCTGATTCGACCATGAACTGCACGAAGATCGCGCGTCGGTTCGCGCCCAGCGCGCGGCGCACGCCAATCTCGCGCGAACGGCGCAGGCACTTGGCCAGCAGCAACCCCACTGTATTGACGATGCAGATCAGCAAAAACCCGAATGCGAGGCCGGCTTGCAGGCGTGCATCGTCTGGTACCACCTGCTGCTGCGCCAGATAGGCCATCAAACCGGGCAAGGCAACTTCCGGGTGGTGCATGCGCCCCAGTGAAATCTGTTGCGCGACGTAATTGGACAGGAAGGTCTTGTAGGTGCCGGCGTCCGCGGCATCCTTCAATTCCACCCACAGCGACACCCACGCGCAGGGCGCGGTTTCCAGGTGATTGATGTCGACATCGGGGCTGAAACAGTTGACGGTCTGCGTGTTGGTCTTGTCCGCCACCGCGGTTTGCAGCGGCAGGAACACCGCGTCGCCGTTGCCGTAACCGCGACCGCCCAGGCTCGCCGCGTAAAAGCGCGGCTGAGGCGCCCACGGTTCGAGCACAGCGGCAACGCGATAGTCGTGGTCGTTGATGTGCAGGATCTTGCCGACGCTGTTCTTGCCACCAAACAACTTGTCGTTGAGGAAGCTTGCAATCACCACGACCCGCGCGCGGTTTTCGTCGTCCTGCGCACTCCAGCCACTGCCGTACTGGAACGACGTGTCGAACATCGCGAAGAAATCCGAGGTCGTCACCACACCATCACTGAAGAACGCATGCTGTCCCGGCGCCTGCGGCGCAATCTTGATGCTGGCCAGCGCCATCACCGCCTGCCGCTCGGCTTTGCCGGCATGCAACAGGTTCATCGCATCGGTGTACGTCATCAGGTTGCCCCAGCGTTGCCACACCTTCGCGGGAGGCGTCTGGCTGTCAGCCGGCAACGGATCGATCTGGGGCGCGAAGATTCGCGAACTTTTTTGCGGCAGCGGATCGCCGGACAGCAGCTTCAACACCGTCAGCGTCGTGATTGACGCGCCGATGCCAAGGCCGAGCGCCAGCACCATCAGCGTTGTGAGCACCTTGTTGCGCTTGAAGCTTCTGAGTGCAAGGTCGAGGTAGTAGGCGAACATTGTTTCGGTCTCCAATTTCTCTCAATCGTCATTCCGGGGCACTTTCCCGGCGTTGTCGGGAAGGTGAACGCGGAATCTCACACCTCGTCATTCCGGGGCTGCCCACGGCTCCATCGTGGGCAGAACCCGGAATCCAGCTCTGGATTTTCAAGAACCGACAAAAGCTGGATTCCGGGTTCGCTTACCCGATGCAGCCGGGCAAGCGCCCCGGAATGACGATGGTGTTTGTTTGCGAGTTGATGTTGCCGATACCACGCGTTCACTAAACGCTCCTCGTCGCGACGACGGGCGGCACGCGCGAAGCACGCAACGCCGGCGCCAGTACCGCGAGTTGTCCGAGCACCCACAGCACGATCACGCCGACCGGCAAATACCACAACGGCAGGCGCGGCACTTCAAAGAACTTCATCAGCAGCAGGTTGATCGCGACCGCCAGCACCACGCCCAGCACGATGCCGAAGGTGACGATCAGGAAGTTCTCGGTCTGGAAGTAACGCAGGATGTCCACGCGCGTCGCGCCCAATGCGCGGCGGATGCCAATCTGCTTGGTGCGTTGCGATACCCAGAAACTTGCGAGCCCCACGATCCCGAGCGCGGTCACACCCAGCAGCGCCACGATCACGCCAATCAACAAGCCTGCCATCGCACGGTCGGTCGCGAAAAACTTCGCGCGAAGGGTCGGCAAGGTGTGGCTGTAATCGTGGTCGAGCACCACGTCCGGCGCGATCTTCGCGACCTTGCCCCGTGCCTCGACCATGACCCGATCCAGATTATTGGGCTTGGCGCGGATCAAATAGGTTCCGGACAACATTCCTCCCGGCAATGTCGGCACGAACACGCACCACTCGGCGCCCTGCTCGCCGTTCTGCGTGTATTGCGACACGGCAAGATTTGCGACCACGCCGACCACCCGAAACTGGTACTTGCCGCCCCAGAACTGCTTGCCCAGGGGGTTCTCGCCCGGCCACACGTGGTCGGCCAGCGCACGCGTGACGAGGACCCGCGACGACGTGGGAAAGTAGTCGTGCTCCGGCAACGGCTGATAGTCGTCAGTCGACGGCAGGTGACCGGCAACCAGCTTCAGGCCCAATGCCTCCGGCGTACCCGGGGCGCCCTGGTAAAACTCGACCACGGTGGTGTAGTGCTTGCGGTCCAACGTGATTCCGGCGACACCACCCTGCGGACCGAACGGTGCCGACGTGACGACATGCACGGATTCGACGCCCGGAATTTTCGCAAGTCCCGTGACCATGCGCGCGTTCAAGTCGGTCGTTCCCCTGGGGTCGAACCCGGTGACCACCATCAAGCCGAGCGAACTCTCGTCAACGCCGCTGTTGATCCGCATGCCCGACAGGCGGCTGGCGATCATCGAGGCGGCGTTCACCAGCACCGCGCAGGCCAACGCGACTTCCATTGCAATGAGGAAGGTCGCGAGCCTGTGCTTTTTCAGCGCCGCAAGGATGGGTTGGAATTGCATGGTGGTACCTTTGCTTTCAGGACTCCGCGAACATCCCTTTCCCTTCCCCCCGCGTGCGGGGGAAGGTGCCCGAAGGTCGGATGGGGGCGCATCGCGGCATGGCCCCAACCCCGACCCTCTCCCGCAAGCGGGGGAGGGAATCAATCGTTACAACGTCTTCAACTGCAACGCCGGCGCGATACGGCTGGCGCGCAGCGCGGGTATCGCACCCGCCAGCAGGCTCACCGCAACCGCCAGCACGAACGTGACAAAGAACATCGACACATCCATGTG
>DASSNC010000115.1:0-3363 GCA_035688305.1 Rhodanobacteraceae bacterium | reverse complement strand
TTTGTCGGTGGTGGCGAGGTCCTGGACGGTCAGGCGACCGGAGGTATCCACCCGCACATACTTGCCCGGCACCCTCTGGGAATTGGTGCCCAGCGCGTCGCTCGACTTGGCCTTGGCGCAAACCACGATGTTGACGACCCCATCGGCGCCGATGACGGCCCCGCGCTGGTCGAACGCGATTGTCCCGATCGCGCCACCGCTGTTGAAGGGCCGAATGCTGACGCCGCTCTGTGCATCCGTCACACGCAGCAGTTCGTCCTTGGGCGTGCCGGCGGAACTGTAGCTGGGCGTTCCGCTCAGGGTGCCGTCGCGCCAGATCAACCAGCCGTTTTCGTAGCTGGTGTCGCCCGACGTGCAGGAAGCGCCATCCGTGCTCGCGCACACGGCGGCGGGATAGCGGCGGCTCACAGCCTCGTTGCGCGCGTACTGCAGTGCGGCCAGCACCTGGTTGGCCTGGGCCGTCACGGTATTGCGATGCATGAAGTCGCGGAAGTTGGGCCAGGCCACCGCTGTCAGGACGGCCACCACCAGGACCGTGATCATCAACTCGACCAGGCTGAATCCACGCGCACGGGAAAAGGACATCGGCGGATACCTATGGCTGGTGCGTGCAATAAATCGCGGCCTGCTTCTGCGCGTCGTCCAGCGCCTGCTTGCGCGCGTCCGGGTCCAGCGCGTGCGCACCCGCGGGATCGCCGCCGGCCTTCACCATCGGGCGGCGGCCCTGCAAATCGCTGATGTTCTGCTGCGCGGCTTTGCAATTGGCGGCAATCGCTTCCCTATTGGCGTTCTGGACAGCGACCTGATTGGTCTTCGCCTTGGCTTTCTGCCCGGGCGTGGCGGGGGTGCCGTTCATTCCGGGCAATGGCGGCGTAGGGGCCCCATCGTTGACATAGATGGGTTTGGATACGCGACCGGGGGGCGGCGTTTGCGTGTAGTGCACCGTGCCCTGGGTATCGGTCCATTTGTAGAAGTCGCCACCCTGCGCTACGGCACACACGGCCAGCAACAACGGAAGCGCGGCGACGAAGCGGATGCGCATCTTCAACTTCCCCAGCAACGCTTGGTATTGGCCGAATCGAGCGTGGCGCTCTTCTGGCCGGCGCGATTGAGCTTGAGCGTGCCGCAACTGGTGTCCTGGGTCGCCTGCGCGCCACCGGGAACTGCCTGCAGCGTGTAATCGGTGCTGCTCGCGGACGGAATGGTGACCGTGTAGTAGCGCGAGTCCGAACACTTCTCCACGCAGTACGGGTTGTCGGTGATGCCGAGGTCGCTGAGCGTCTTGGTGTAGGTGTTGTTGCTGTAGAAGAAACGCTCCTCCAGCCCCGCCAGGTTCATCAAGCCTTGCGTCGCCTTGGTCCGCGCCGCCCGCGTCACGTAGTTCTGGTACGCGGGCACCGCCACCGCCGCGAGGATGCCGATCACCAGCACCACGATCATCAGCTCGATCAGCGTGAAACCGCCTTGCCGATTGTTCTTCACGAAAATTCCCCTCATTGATCCAGCGGCTCGCGCCACGACACCTCGCCACTGGTTACCGGCAACAGCGACGCGACCTTCTGGCAGATGATTGCGCCCGTCGAGGTCTGGGTGCAAGCCGTGATGGTCTTGGAATTGCTCTTGTCGCCGGCGCCGGCGTGCAAGCTCGGCGCCGAGGGCAGGCCCGGCCCGAGGCTGACCGATGTCTTGCCGGTGCCGTCGGAGTTGGCGCCGAATGCGCTGTTGGTGGAAGTCGCATCCGGGTTGGCCGTGCCGGTCTCGTAATCGGTCGCGAACTCGCGGCCGGTGCCGAGGCTGGTGCAACTGTCTGAACCCGGCGTGTAGGCATTGGTGATCAGCACGCCGCCCAGCAACGCCTGCGCGCTGATCACGCGCTCGGACGGCGTGGTGCCGGGCGCGTCGAGATCGAGGTAGAACCCGGCCTTGCCGCCTTTCGCCTTCGAGGTCTCGAACAGCATCTGCAAGTCCGCGAAGTTGGTGACCCCGCTCGGGGCATTCACCAGGTCGCCGGTTGCGTCGCAGGTGCCTTTGACCACTGTCACGCACACGCCGATGTTGGTGACGTCCAGCAGGTCGCTGGTCGAGAACGGCATCGAGAAATCGTTCTGCGGATCACCGCTGGGCAACAGGTCGGTGTCGATCATGCCGAAGATCTGCTGCTGGCCCGTGGTCTTCTGGTCGCTGCTGTCCAGCAGCTTGCCGGTGCCGGCATAAATCTCCGGAGCGCTGCGGCTGTCCAGGCCGAGCGAGGGCCTGATGGTGATCGGCCGCTTGACGTCGTACATCAGTTCCGGCGTCCAGTTGCAGGTGCCGCCGCTGCACGGGGTTTCGCCGATCTTCAACTTCCACAACGAACCGGTGTACTCGCGCGGCGTGGAATTCTGGTCGTCGCGCACGCTGCCGAAGTAGAGCGCCTCGGTGAGGTCGTCCAGGTCGAAGTCGCTCGCGATCAGGTCGCCTGCGAAGCTGTTCAGGCCCTGCGACACCGCACCGCCGTTGGACATGTCGAAGGTCGCTTCGGGAGTCCCGCTCGTGGTGCAACCGCTGCCACCGTCGCCGGCCTGGCATGCGAGCTGGGCCAGGTCGTAGGTGTAGATGCGCAACGCTGCGGTGGAAGTCACCTTGTCCTGCGACACCGACGTCGGACCCGAGCCGATGAACAGCAGGAACTGGCTCGGCACGCTGGAGGTCGGATCGCGCAGCACCCCGAACGCGGGCTCGGACGTGGTGTAGCTTTGCGATCCGAGCGCGTTGCTGGTGCTTCCGCCGATCGTGCTCGCGGCCGCGGTACCGCCCACAGTGGAGGCCGGCGTCAATTCGCCCAGCAGCACCGGCGGCAATTCCGGATCGGTGACATCGAACACCACGTAGGCGGAGAACGATTCCTTCCAGGTGCAATTGGTCGTGGTGGTGCCGTCGCAACTGGCACCGGTCGGATCCCAGTTCTTGGTCGGATCAATGGCTACCGGCACCTTGATGTCGCCGCCGCCCAACCGGAACGGCACGACAAGGACCGTGCCCCAGCCGCCGGGGTGGCACATGCTGCCGGCCGCGGCCGCCCCGCAGGGACTGGTGGTCGTCACGTTGCCGGTGGTGGTGGTGCTGCTGCTGTCGGCGAAGATCTTGGCATCGGTCGCGATCGGCGAACCGTCCACATAGAACACGTGGGTGTAGCCGGTGCTGGTCAGCCAGCGCAGGTGCGCCAGCAGGTTGCCCGGCGCGTAGGCCCACAGCTCGCTGCCGAGCGGATCCTGGGTGGCGCTCGCGTTGTAACTGCCGGTCGGGCCGCTCAGGTCCACCGAATGGCTCGCGGCGTCATAGAAGCCGCCGTTGAACGCATGCAGCAGGCCGTCGTTGGCGCCC
>DASSNC010000113.1:0-7946 GCA_035688305.1 Rhodanobacteraceae bacterium | reverse complement strand
CCGGATTCGCCAGCGCATCGGTGTTCTTGATCGGCTCGCCGTGGATGGCCGCGCGCACGGCAAGCTCGGAAATCTTGCCGGAGATGGTGCGGGGGATGTCGGCGACCTGCAGGATTTTCGCCGGAACATGGTGCGGACTGGCGTTGTCGCGCAGTTGCTTCTTGATCTTCGCGCGCAGCGCATCGTCCAGTTTGCGGCCGTCCCGCAGGCGCACGAACAGCACGATGCGTTCGCTGCCTTCCCAGCGCTGCCCGACCACCACCGATTCAAGGACCTCGGGCAACTGTTCGACCTGCCGGTAGATTTCGGCGGTTCCGATGCGCACGCCACCCGGGTTCAACGTGGCATCCGAGCGGCCGTAGATGATGATTCCATCGTGGGCAGTCAATTCCGCACGGTCACCGTGGCACCACATGCCGGGCACCTTCGAGAAATACGCGGCGTGGTATTTCGCCCCGTCCGGGTCGTTCCAGAAACCGACCGGCATCGACGGGAACGGCGCCGCGCACGCAAGCTCGCCAGGCTGCTCGCGCACCGGCTGCCCGGATTCGTCGAGGATCTGCACCTTCATGCCCAGGCCGCGGCACTGCAGCTCGCCGCGGTAGACCGGCAGCAGCGGATTGCCCAGCGCGAAACAGGAGATGATGTCGGTACCGCCGGATATCGACGCCAGCAGCACCCGATCCTTCACGTCGCGGTAAACGTAGTCGAAACTTTCCGGTGCCAGCGGCGAGCCGGTCGACAGGATGGTCTTCAATGCATGCAGCTTGTGGGTCTCGCGCGGCTTGATTCCCAGCTTCGCGGTCGCGTCGAGCCACTTGGCACTGGTGCCGAAGATGCTGATGCCAACTTCGTCGGCGAGATTCCACAGCGCGTTGCCGTCGGGCCAGGTCGGCGAACCGTCATACAACACCACGGTGGCCCCAACTGCCAGGCTCGACACCAACCAGTTCCACATCATCCAGCCACAGGTGGTGTAGTAGAAGATGCGGTCTTCGCGCTTCAGGTCGGTGTGCAGCACCAGTTCCTTCAGGTGCTGCAGCAGGGTGCCGCCGGCGCCGTGCACGATGCACTTGGGCTGGCCGGTGGTGCCCGAGGAATACATGATGTACAGCGGGTGGTCGAACGGCGTCGGCACGAATTCCAGCGGGTGCTCGCCGCTGCCCGCGAAATCGGGCCATGCCACGGTGTCACGCAAGCCGTCGAGCTGCAGCGGCTCGCCCGAATAGGGAATCACCACGCAGCGTTCGATCGAGGGGATCTTCTCCAGCACCTCGCGCACCTTGGCAAGGCAGTCGTGGCGCTTGCCGCCGTAGGCGTAGGCGTCGGCGCAAAACAGCACCTTGGGCTCGACCTGGCCGAAGCGATCGACAATGCCGTTGACACCGAAATCGGGCGAGGCCGACGACCAGGTTGCGCCCAGCGACGTCGACGCCAGCATCGCGATGATGGTCTCCGGAAGATTCGGCAGGTAGCCCGCCACGCGATCGCCAGCCACCACGCCGGACTGCTTCAGGGCGTGCGCAATCTTGCCAACCTCGGCGTGCAGCTGAACATAGCTCAGCTCGCGCCGATGGCCCCATTCATTGCGGAAGACCAGCGCGAGCTTGTCGTCCTTGAAACGCAGCAGGTTCTGCGCGAAGTTCAGCTTGACGTTGGGAAACCAGCGCGCGCCCGGCATCTTGTCGCCATCGACCAGCGCGGGTTCGAATTCGCCGGTGGCGCGGATGCCACAGAACTCCCACACCAGCGACCAGAATTTCCCCGGGTTGCGGATCGAAAAATCGTAAAGCGGGGCATAGCTGCCGATGTCTTCGTTGCCTGCGGCTTCGCGCACGAAGCGCACGAAACGATGCAGGTTGGCGGCGTCCTTGCGGTCGTCGCCGGGAGTCCAGAGCCGCGTATCGTTGGGCATGCCGAATCCATTGGCGGGAACACTGAAATTGTAGCCGATAGCGGCTTGTCCAACTTGTCGTCAAGGTACCGGCACCGGTTCGAACGACAGGCCGCCTTCGGCGTCTGCAAGGTTCCTGCCGTGCTCCGCAGCGGGATTTCAGTGCGGGCGTACCGCCCGCCTTGCCCCGCCCACTCGATTGCACGCGTTTCCCGCGCCGTCACGAAGCGGTGCCACGCTGTCCGCGATCGTGCAAGGATTGTCTCCAAAGCCAGGTGCGGCGGACCCCCTCTTCCAGCGCGGTCTTGCTGTGCCATCCGTACACGGATCCGGCCAGCGCCGGACTCATGGCAATACACGACGCATCCACGCTGCGCCGATGGTCATAGGTGCGAAGCAGCGTGCGTCCACTCACCGCTTCGAGCGTCGCAAACAATTGGTCGAGGCTGGTACTCGCGCCGCTGCAGGCGTTGACACGCAGCAACCCCGTTTGCATCGGCGTACCCAGGATCGCGAGGCAAAGATCAAGGAAGTCCTCGACGTAGATGTAATCGCGCCGCGCCGAGCCATCACCCCAGACATGCAGGCACTCGTTGCGCAGGACCGCACCCATCGCGGCGGGAATGACGCCGAACCCGGGTCGCTCGGGCTGTCCCGGCCCGTACACGTTCGACGGGCGCACGGCCACGGCACTTCCGGAGAACTGGTCGCACCACGCCGAGATGAAGTACTCGGCGGCCAGTTTCCCTGCGCCGTGGTAGGAGTGTGGGCGCACCGGTGCGTCCTCGGCGGATGGCGCTTGCGACGTGTCGGTGTAGATCGATCCGCCGGAAGAAACGTACAGCAGGCCGACGCCCGGACGCTGTTGCAACGCTTCGAGGAGGGTGGCCGTGAAGTGCAGATTGCCGGCAACTTCCGCGAGCGGTCGCGCTGCCGACGTGCCCGGGGTCGAGCCGGTTGCCAGGTGCACGACGACGCGGCTTCGTTCGAGCAGTGCGGAAAGTTCGGCGGATGCCCCTTCGCTGTACGTTGCCACTTCGACCAGCGGATGGGAGATCGTTTGCGGGCTGCGGGACAGGGCGATGGTTGGCAGGCCCCGGCGGCTCAGCGCCTCCACCAGCGCCCGCCCGATGAATCCGCCGCTGCCGACGACCAGGACTGCGTCATCAATCATCGGCATGGCCCAGCAACTCGTCGTAGATCGCCAGGTACCGCCGCGCGCAGTCATCCCATGTGCCCATGCGTGCCCGTGCCAACCTGCGTGACTCGACGCCGAACCGCTGGTTCGTTTCACGATCTTCGAGCGCGGCCAGCGCATGCGCATAGGACGTCGCGGTGTCGCACAACAGGCCACTGGCACCATCGGCAACGATGCTCGCGTGCGCATCCATCCTGGAGGCCACGATCGGCAATCCGGCCGCCATCGCTTCAAGCATGACTTGCGGACGGCCTTCCGCGTGCCGGCTCAGGCTGACCAGGCCGCAGGCCTTGGGGAACCACTGCTGCGCCAATTCCGCGGGCGCAGCCGGCCCGTGATAGTGGACCCAATCCGGAATTTCGATGTCCTGCTCCATCGGCCCGAACAGATGCAATTGCCGCGTCGCGGGATCCACGAACAGATCCTTCGACCAGTCGAACAACGGGCCCAACTTGTCCGCGGTCAGGCGTGCGACCACGATCCACAACTTCGGACCCGTGGAAAATGCGTCGCGCTGCACCGCGTACCAGAGCGGATCGATGCCGAACGACACGGGGCGAATTCGCGCCACATCCCCGAAGGCTTCCTGCAGCGGCTCGTGCATCCATTCGGCATTCGGACAAATCGCGACCTCGCGTTTGCGCATCACGCGTCGCAACAGCAGGCGCATGAACGGCAGCCGCAGCAGCTTCAGGTCGTTGCCCAATACGGAGATCAGCGCGGGCTTTCCGTTGCGCGGCAACGGCAGCGCGCACTGCAACCAGTTCAGATGGTAAATCTCGACGTCCCGGGTCCGCCGGTACGCGCTTGCCAGCATGCGCAGCATGTGGAGTGCAGCCAGCGGCCCCCGCGGACCACCGCTGCGAAGGACGTGCGAAATGCCGCCGCGCGCGATCAGGCGGGACAGCCATTCGGCCTCGCCCGTGGTCGTCACGGCGGCCGCATCCGCCGGCAACTCCCCGGGAGGCGCCCAGACGCGCAAATCCAGGCCGCCTGCCCTGGCCAGCGCAAAGAGCAGGTTCCGGATGAATACACCGCGGAAGCCCGCGGCGTTCGCGGGGTACATGGTGCTGACGAACAATACACGTGTCACGAACCGGCTTCCTTGCGCAATTGGAGATCATGCCGCATCGTCAGGTTGTCCCAGCTCGGCCAAACCAGCGACACCAGCCAGGCGACAACATTCACGAGAAAAATCGCGACGGCTCCCGGCAGCAGCAGCAGGAGCCGGCCGACCGGGCTGCTTTGGTGGATCCCGCCCGCCAGCGCCAGGTTCACCAGCAAACCCGCGGTCCGGAGCGAATGGATCGGTCGCACCAGGGCGTCCACCGCAAGGTTCGCGCGCGCGAGGTCCCTGCGCAAGCCGAACTCGGTATAGCGCTGGAAATCGAACGGCTCGTTGTGTACCGGGTACATGAACGGCATCGAAAGCCACGCACGGCCACCGGGCTTCAGGACGCGGGAAATCTCCATCAAGGTACGCGCCGGATCGACCACGTGCTCCAGCACTTCGAGACAAACGACGTGGTCCGCGCAAGCATCACGCACCGGCAAATTGCAGGCGTCCGCGAACACATCCGGCGTGCTGCCGTAGAACTTCTCGCCCGTCACCGGATAGTCCAGCGCGACATATTGCGTCTCGCTTGGCAGAAACCTTGCAACCCAGCGATCCGCCGCGCCAATGTCGAGGAGCAACCCTTGCGCGGTTTCGATTCCCCGCGGCGGCTTGCGCCGCCCCAGCAACCACTGGGGGTGGAAAGGCGTGTAGCGCAGCAAGCGCGCAAGGCTTCGCAGCGTCGGCATTGTTCCGGATCGGACCGTGGCGGTAAAAGGGGTTGGCAAACGGGCCAATCCCAATCAACGCAGGGCACACCTGAACGTGACGGAAACGGCACCAGCGATGGGCGCGCACGCCCTGCAGCTGGCCGGAAGGGTTGTAGCCGATTGGCTACCGGCGGCCGTGTTCAGCAACCGTGCGCCTGGAGTGTGAACCCGCACTCGCCGTCCCCCTTGGCCACCAACAGCCGCGCGAACTCGGTGGCGGCGCGCGCGCGCGAATACCGTCGAGGCGTCTCCCGCTCGGCGATGCGTCGGCGCTGCGCGCGTTGTTCGGCAGACTCATCCAGGAGTTCGACCAGGGCGTGCTCCCACGCATCCGGATCCGCAGGCGTGGCCAGGGTTCCGGTCACGCCATCCACGACCGCGTCGGTCAAGCCCTGCCAACGAGACGCGACCAGCACGCCCCCCAATGCGGAGGTCTCGGTGGCGACGAGGCCGAATCCTTCCACGTCGTGGCCGCCGCCGGCCGACGGGATGTTGGGCATGATGACTGCATCGGCGATCCGGATCATGCGCACCAGCACGTCCGCAGGGACGATTCCCAGACAGGTCGTTCGCGCGCAGGCTTTCAGCGCGGCGAGGTAACGGGCGTCGGTCGCAGGCCCCGCCACGAACAATTCGACATCACCGGGCAGGCGCGGCAACACGTTGCGGGCAAACCAGAGGGCGCCCTTGCGCGGCACCAGTCTGCCGAACTGGAGGATGCGCCGCTTTGCGCGCGTGAAGGCAGCCGGCAACGCAACGCGCCCGCCATCGATCGCGGGCGACACACGCGGCACGGGATGGATGGTGACCACCCCTGTGAACCCCTTCGCGGTCGCCAGCCCGGCGGTGAATGACGAGACGGCCACGATGTTGCTGAAGATACCCCGGCACGCGTGGAACCCGCGAAAGTACGCGGCATAGAGCCTCGGCAGCAGGCCGCGGCGATCACCATACACAAGGTCGAGGCCATGGACGACCACCACGCGCCGCTGATGCTTGCGCACAAGCCGGCTGCAGATGGCCGCGGGAAACATCAGCAAGTCGCCGAGCACGAGATGATCGAAGCGCCGTCCACGCATCAGGCACCAGGCGCAGGCTCGGGCGATGAACCAGGCGTAACGGGCAAGCGAGGGCGGGCGCCCGTCGGCACGTCCCGGCAACACCAGCCGGACGACCTCGAAATCCTGTTCGAGCATGCCGGCCAACACGACCGCATGATTTTCCATCCCGCCCACCGCCGGCGGCCATTTGCGCGAAATGAACAACACGCGCGTCTTCCCTGCCGGCTCGGCGCGTTGCGGTGTTGCTTCGGCATCGCCGCCACGCGCGGATTCATCGGATGGCGGACGCCCGGGTGCCGCAGGGCCTTGCTGCCTCGGCAACAACGCGAAACCTCCGAGGCAAGCCAGCAGGTCGCCAAGGATCGTGGTGATGCGCAGGGCGATGATCAACACCCCTGCCAGTGCCGCGCCGTAGACAGGGCCCAGCATCAGCAGCAGCAGGCCTTCCCGCACGCCGAGCCCGGCTGGTGCCCCAGGCGTGACGAAGCCCACGATCCAGGCCAGGGAAAACGCCGCCAACAACAGCCAGTCTTCGTGGCGAGCGTGCGGCAACAACATGTGCGCCAGCACGACCAGGGCGACGCCCACCGTGAGGCAAGTACAGCAATACAACACGAATGCGCGCAGGATCCAGCGCTTCGGCGGCAGCAACTCACCTTCGAGGACATGCGCACGCCGCGGTGCAATGCGGCGCAGGAGCGGCGGCGCGAAGCGGCGGAACGTGAGTACGGCCGCGGCGGCCGCGACGAGGGCACAAAACACCAGCAGGAGTTGCAGGCTCCTGGCATGCACCACACCAAGCCCGGCCCGGGACAACATGCCGGTGCATACGCCAACCAGCAGCGCCGCCGCGACGGAGAGCACGATTTCCAGCAACACCGTGATCGTGAATGGGCGGATTTCGATGCCACGCTTCATCGACAAGGCACCGCGGCCGATGTATTGGCCCACGTTTCCGGGAATGTACTTGGCGATCTGCGTGATGCCCAGGATCGCGGTCAGCTCGCGCCAACTCCGACGCGTACCCACGCCGCGCAAGGTGCCCTGCCACGCCAGCGCGCTCAACGGAACCCCGCAGCAGTAGATCAGCGCAGCCGCCGCGATGGCGGCCACGGCCTTCGGGTCTGCATACACGCTGAGGTCATGGCCGCGCAACGCATGCCATGTGTACCAGACAAACACCACCGTCACGACGATCGCCGCGAGCGAACCGAGTACGTGGTTCAAGCGCCTCATCGCAACGATGTCGCGCCTGCCCGGAGCGTGGCAGGCGCGTTGATCAAAGCGCCGCTTCCAGTTCCGGCACCAGCTTGAACAGGTCGCCCACGAGGCCGATGTCGGCGACTTCGTAGATCGGTGCATCGCCGTCCTTGTTGATGGCGACGATGGTGCCTGCATCCTTGATGCCGGTGAGATGCTGGATCGCGCCGGAGATGCCGATCGCGATGTACAGCTCGGGCGCGATGATCTTGCCGGTCTGGCCGACCTGCATGTCGTTGGGACAATAGCCGGCATCGACCGCAGCGCGCGAAGCACCCGCGGCGGCATGCAACTTGTCGGCAAGCTTGTAGATGATGTCGAAGTTTTCCTTCGAGCCGACGCCGCGCCCGCCCGACACCACTTTTGCTGCGCTCTGCAGGTCGGGGCGTTCGCTGGAGGCTTGCTGCAGCCCGACGAAACGGGTGTGCGTGGGCAGCGTGGCGTCAAGCGACAAGGCTTCGACAGGCGCTGCACTCGCGCCCTCGGCCACCGCTGGCCACGAGGCCGTGCGCACGGTACCGACCACCATTGCGTCGGCGGGCGCTTCCACGGTGACGATGGCGTTGCCGGCGTAAATAGGACGGGTGAAGGTGTGTGCATCCGTCACCGACATGATGTCGCTGACCTGGCCGACACCCAGCAGCGCCGCGGCACGCGGAGCGACGTCCTTGCCGAAGGTGGTGGATGGCAGCAACAGGTGGCTGTAACC